>JAZDII010000055.1:0-59871 GCA_043805085.1 bacterium | reverse complement strand
ATCAGCACGGCGACCCGTGGAGGGAAGACCCCGCGTGCTACCTCACGGAAGAAGAAATCAGCGACGATTTTCTTGCAGCGACAAGCAATGGTTCGCATGCTTCCCCTTTATGATTCTTCCCGAAAAAACAAAGCGCGAGTTGGTTTCGTCAAATAAAACGTATTCTTATTACAGCTTGCCCGCGTTGGAAACCTCGCTCCATGCGCCGATTCACCGCCTGCCCTTCAGCCTGCGCATTATCCTCGAATCCGTTGTCAGAAACTGCGACGGCAAGAACATTACCGCCACAGATGTGGAAACATTGGCGCGGTGGCGCGCACATCAACCGGTGCTTGAAGAAATCCCCTTCACCGTTTCGCGCGTGATTTTACAGGATTTCACGGGCGTGCCGTTGCTTGTGGATTTAGCGGCCATGCGGGCCGCCGCCGCTCGGATGGGGAAAAATCCGAAAATCGTCGAGCCGCTCGCGCCGGTTCACCTTGTTGTGGATCATTCCGTGCAAGTGGACAAAGCAGGCTCGCCTGAAGCTTTCGAGTTCAACATGCAGCTCGATTTCAAGCGCAACAAGGAACGTTACCAGTTTCTTAAATGGGGACAGCAATCTTTTCGCTCTTTCAAAGTCATTCCGCCCGGCGTCGGCATCATTCATCAAGTCAACCTCGAATACTTGGCCGAAGTGGTGACGACAAAACAGGATGACAACCAAATCATCGTCATGCCGGACACTCTTGTCGGCACAGATTCGCACACGACGATGATCAACGGCATGGGCGTGGTCGGTTGGGGCGTCGGCGGCATTGAAGCGGAAGCCGCCATGCTCGGCCAACCCGTTCGTTTCCTCACGCCGGAGGTGGTCGGCGTTTATTTAACGGGCAAACTTTATGAGGGCGTCACCGCCACAGACCTCGCCATCACCGTCACACAACTGCTGCGCGCCAACAACGTCGTCGGCAAGTTTGTGGAATTTTACGGGCCGGGCGCAACGCAGCTTTCCCTGCCCGACCGCGCCACGGTAGCCAATATGGCGCCGGAATACGGAGCGACTCTCGGCTTTTTCGGCGTGGATGAAGAAACGTTGCGCTATCTGCAGTTGACCGGCCGCAGCGAAGAGCAGGTGTCGCTCGTGCGCGACTATTTTCAAGCGCAAAGCATGTTCGGCATTCCACAGGACAAGGAAACCATCCTTTACTCCCGCGTGATTGAACTGGATTTAAGCGCTGTGGCCCCAAGCGTGGCGGGCCCTAAGCGTCCGCAAGACCGCATTGGCTTGAGCAACATGAAATCGCGCTTTGAAGAGCTGCTTTGCAAACCTGTGCTGGAAGGCGGCTACGGCAAAAGTGAAACACAAAAAACAGATGAAAAAAAATCTTCGCTAACGGACGGCGTTGTGACGCTCGCCGCCATTACTTCTTGCACCAACACGTCCAACCCCTCTGTCATGCTGGCCGCCGGTCTTCTGGCTAAGAAAGCCGTAGAACACGGCCTTCAAACGCCGTCATGGGTGAAAACTTCTCTCGCGCCCGGTTCACGCGCGGTAACGGAATACTTAAAACAATTCCAGCCTCATCTCGACAAGCTCGGCTTTCATCTCGTCGGCTACGGGTGCGCCACATGCATCGGCAATTCAGGCCCGCTCGCGCCGGAGATTGAAAAAGCTTTGAATGAAAGCAATGTCATTGCGGCAAGCGTCCTTTCTGGCAACCGCAACTTTGAAGCCCGCATCCATCCCGCCATTAAAGCCAACTTCCTCATGTCGCCGCCACTTGTCATCGCCTTCGCGCTGGCGGGACGAGTGGATATTGATACGACCACCGAGCCGCTCGGAATGGGCAACAAGGGGCAGCCTGTTTATCTCCGCGACATCTGGCCGTCTTCAGAAGAAATCCGCGACGCCTTGCAATCAGCCTTGTCGCCCGAACTTTTCCGCAAGCTTTACGACGACTTGAAAAATCCTTTTTGGGAACAAATCTCCGCGCCGAGCGGCGATCTTTACGAATGGGACAAGACGAGTTCCTATATTCAAGAGCCGCCGTTCTTTGAAGATTTTTCGCTCGGAATCACGCCCCCTCCTCACCTCGCCCACGCTCACGCCTTGGCGATTTTTGGCGATTCGATCACGACGGATCATATTTCCCCCGCGGGCCGCATCGCGCCGGAAAGTCCAGCCGGTCAATACCTGATTCAAAACGGCGTGAAGCCGGAAGATTTCAACAGCTACGGCGCACGGCGCGGCAATGACTGCGTGATGACGCGCGGCACGTTCGCCAATGTTCGTGTCAAAAATCTCATGGTCGCGCCGATGGAAGGAGGTTTTACCCTCATGGACGGACGCCTTGTCACCATCTACGACGCCGCAATGGCTTACCAAAAAGAAGGGATTCCGTTGGTCATCTTCGGCGGCAAAGAATACGGCACAGGCAGCTCGCGCGACTGGGCGGCCAAGGGCACGCGCCTGCTCGGCGTGCGCGCCGTGATTGCGGAAAGCTTTGAACGCATCCACCGCAGCAACCTCGTCGGCATGGGCGTTTTGCCTTGCTGTTTTAAGGAAGGAACGAATGCGCAAACTTTAAAACTCGACGGCTCGGAAATTTTTACCCTGCACGGTTTGAATGAGGACTTTCAGCCACGGCAAAAACTGGAACTTGAAATCAAGCGCAACACCGGCGCCATTCAAAAAGTGCCCCTTATTTTGCGAATAGACACGCCGATTGAGAAGGAATACTACCGATACGGCGGCATTCTGCCGTTTGTTTTGAAGACGCTCCTGAAAAAGGACGAACTTAATTCCGAGAAATAAAGGGAGATTTTTCTGGATCTTGCCCTTCCGTCCATTGACCTATATGGGGAAATCCTTGCATCTTATCGCTCCTGCCCATCATCTCCGCAAGAGTCTGGTAAGGAACGCCTTTTACATCGCTCCGGCCTTGGGTTTCTTCCGATGTGGAATAAGGCTGAAACATATTCCCCAAATCATTTTGAATTAACGTTGCTTGCATGGGCGTTCTTTCTTCGGTCACGCCATTGAAATGTGCTCTTCCGAAGCAACTGTCAAGGCTCAAAAATATTTTGTCGTCATTTTGTAACAATAATTGCATGATTCATGTGTGAAATATTTTAAAATAATATTTTACGCTCGCTACCTATCATCACATTGCCTGTTTATGAAGACCAAACGTATTTTCGTTTTACTAAGTGGTTTTACTTTGATGGGACTGATAACGGCGTGTCAGGTGCCTCAACGACAAACTTCATCCAGCCGAACTGTTTCTTCTTCCTATTCAACGACGTCTTCTCAATCTCAACTTCCGCCACCGGACGCAACGCAAGTGTTCAACAAGACGGAATACAGGATTGACGAATTCAAAGGGACAAAAAAATTGGTGGGCCCGATGATCAACCGCGAAGGAACGGATTGGCAAGTGGAAGGGGAATGCGGCTCGGCGTTAAGGGGCTGGCTGTTGAACGACGGTTCATGGGATTTTCAGCTTTATGCGGAACGATATGCCAATGAACCGGCTCATTTTACAGAGGCTATTGACGAAGCAGGATGCAGGTTCGCAGTCACACAAATCGACAGTAAAACAAATTCTTATTATAAAAACGGTGTCTTAGTCTGCACGGAAACCATCGAGGTTTTTGGCGTGCCTCTTTCTTTGGCTTACTTGCGCGACCATGAAAACACGGGTATAAGATTGAAATTTTATGGCAATGGGCCGTCGGGTTCGATGTATGTGCCTCCTTATTACATCAAGGGTTTTTTTGCCAAAATGGATCAATTTGCTCCGGCTCCCGTTATCACGAGGACGACAACAGTGCAGCAAACGGCGACGCCTGTTTACAGCATTGTCCCTGCGCCAGCTAACTGTCCCCCGGAATATTATTCCCAGCCGGTACCGACTTCTAACGTCTCTACTTACCGTAATAGCGTTTCGCAATCTCCCGCTGATTCGTCTTATTACTACGTTGAAAAACCCGCGGAATCTTACACGATTCAACGGACGGTTGACCGTTATTCTTTGGATAAGGAGACGGAACGCGGCTTGCCTGCTACCCTCTCTCCCTCGGTCTCCGGTTCCTCGGCTGCCTCATCCTCTTCGTCTTATAATTACCAAGAGAATGTGACGCCGATGGTAGCGCCTTAAAAAAACCGTTAAAACACAGGGCGTGTGAGGAAGGTGCGGGCTTCGCTGAGGTCAATTTCCCCGCGCAAGAGAAGAAGAGTGGCTTGAAGGACAAGGTTGGTGTAGCCGCGCTTGGTATTGTGTGAGCGGATTTCGTTGGCGACGGCGTGCTGCTCGATCAACGCTGTGATTTCTGAATCTATCGGCAGCATTTCCATGATGACGCGCCGCCCGATTGCTCCCGATCCCCTGCATGCGGGACAACCTATGCGCTCGCTGATGACGGGCTCGGCGATGTTGGCTTCGGGAAATGGGCGCAAATCTTCCGGCGTGGCTGGCCGCGTTTGACGGCAATGCGGGCAAAGTTTTGTCACAAGACGTTGAGCAACAGAAAGTTTTAAAGCATAACCAAGGGCGATGCGATCAATATCAAACGAGCCGCACATTCTTTCGATGACGCCAACGGAGTCATTGGCGTGAACGGTGGAGAGCACAAGGTGGCCTGTGAGAGCGGCTTGAACGGCGATTTGGGCGGAATTTGTATCGCGCATTTCACCGACCATGATGACGTCGGGATCATGCCGCAAGGTGGCGCGCAGCGCGCGCTGGAAAGTGATGACGCTTTCGTCGTCAGCCGCGCCGTCGCGCACGTCTATTTGGATAGCGTTTTCAAAGTGTTTTTCCACGGGATGCTCGATGGTCATGATCTTGCAATTGGTTTTATCCAAGGCTTTTAAGCATGCGTAAAGCGTTGTGGTTTTACCGCTTCCTGTCGGGCCGGTGGAGACGAACATGCCGCTTTCTTGGTCGAGATACCATTGCAGCGTTGTCATTTCGCGCAAGGGCAAGCGCAGTTCCTCCAGCTTAGGCAAGACAGAGCCGAAAATACGGATGACCATGGATTCTTCGTTGCCTTTGCAAACGCAGACGGAATAACGCATGTCCCAGCGAACGGTGTTGATTTCGTGATAACCGGCGCCGTCTTGCATGACGCCTGTTTTTTCGTGCCGCATGCCGCCGATAATTTTGGCGCGGCGGACGAGGAGGGTGTAGAGCACTTTGGGGATGGGCGCTTGGGTGATGAGGTCTCCATCAATGCGGAAGCGGACAATGGCGAGCTCGGTTTTTGGCTCAAAATGGATGTCGCTCGCGCCCATGCGAATGGCGGAGTTCAGTATTTTATCAAAAAGAACAACTTCAGGATGGGCTAGTGTGTTGGGAACGTCCCAATCGCGGACAACCAGGGGTTCGCTCTCTTCAATTTTGACGCCGGTGATGACGGAAAATTTTTTGGAATCCTTGATGCGCTGCAATTCCTTAGGCCCAATGGCCAGCATGATGACCTTGCGGGAAAGAGCTTGGTAGAGTTTGTCTTGTAAAAATTGATCAGGAGCGCGCGGAGACGCCACCCAAGCGTGCGTGGCGGTCTTTTTGATGAGCACGGCTTCCTCGATTCCCGGCAAGGGCAAGCAATGATCATACTGGCGCGGAGGCAGAACGGGAAAGAGTGGGTAAGACGGGCTGCCCATCCAAAGGTCTTCCACCAAGGCTTCCACGTCGGAGTAAGAAGTTTCTTCAAAATTTAATTCTTTAGCCCATGTAACAAGGTCTTCGTCCATGCCAGCGGGCAAAGCGTTGGCGGCGGATCTTTCCGCTAGACCCGCCAGCATGACGTAAGCGTGCGGAGTGATGGAGACAAGGACGTAGAGTTGGCCGGGGAAATAGTTGCTGATGTAGGAAACGACAGGGGCGGTTTCAAAAGGGTTGAGGACGCCCAAAACAAGCACGGGCTTGTCTTGTAAAACAATGGTGAATAATTCGCGGCGCAGATGTTCCGCGCGGCGGCCAACGGCTGTTTCCGGGATGGCGCAAGCGTCCGGGATAGGCAGAGGAATAGGGCCATTGGGGATAAATGCGGCTTGCTCCAGCCATCGGTCTTCGTTGATGGATTGGTAATGGCGGATGAGAAGGGATTCAAAAGGGGCTTCTTCGTTATCTTTGCGCCATGTCTGGAGAGCTTCCAGAAGGATCAAAGAATGCTTAACGCACCACTGTTCCAGTTTGGAACTTTGCAGAAGAGGATTGGCTTTAAGCATGGATATTTAGAGGATTCTTTTCACGTCTCTATCGTCCCATGCCGCCTTTAAAGAGAGAGCTAAGGGCGCCGCCACCCGTGCTCATAGACTTGGTCAGCGTTTGGCCTACGGCGCTGCCTGTCGCGCTTTGGATGCCGGAGAAGAATTCCGTGATTTTTTCCATCATGTCCATTTTGTTAAACGCTTGATTCCATGCCGTGGCCACTCCCGGCGCGATGGTGGCAAATCCTACTCCGCCGCTGACAAACGCCGTGATAATAACCGAGCCGCCAACGAAGAAAAATAACTTACTAAATAGGGCAAGGAAAAGCCATATCATTGGGAATCCGACGCTTTCAAGCGCTCCCCCCAACCATCCGACAAGCGAAGGGATAATCTTCTCAAAACACGTAAAAAAAGCTGCGTGAGAACCTTAGGAAAACGCATTTCGACAGATGGATCGCATATAGCTTCAAAAATTTTTGTGGAAAAAACAAAACCAATGGCGGAAAGAATGTAATAAAAACAAGGAATGAGCGCTATGCCTGCGCAAAAAATGAGATATTTTTGCCAAATGTCCTTAAAGGTTTGAAAAAACATGAGAGGCACGACAACAACGCCGACAGCCAAGACAAATTCCAGCATGACATCACTTCCCGCAAGAATGCCTATATGCACGAAAACGGGGGCAAAATAACCAGCCATTTGGATCATTACCGCTGTAAAAATCATGGAAATAAAAACGAGAGGCATGATCATGGCCATCAGTGCTTCGATTGAGAGAGCCTTTGTCATGAAGGTGGGAAGTGCGGATAAAAACCGCTGATACGCCATCTTGAGAAAGTCTGCGCCTCCTTGGAGTGCCTGTTGGAGCATGCCGTCATAAGCTGAAGCTTTTTCAAATGGCTTCAAAGCTCCCACATCAAACATCTTGAAAATATAATTCGCATTGTACTTGCCCCCTCCTTTGCCCGTTTTTTCGTCTCCATCCTTTGCAATATCACCCAACCAATCAGCCCACCATTCAAGGGGTTCCTGTTTAACTGCTGAAACTCCAGATTCACTTAAAATTTCCTTGGCAAAAGCTTGACCTCCGCTTTGTAACGCTTTCCTTGCGTCGCGGATCACTTGTTGTGGGGCGCCCGATAAAATGATGAAAGCGATAATGGCCGTGACGGTAAATTTGATAAATTGATCTGCAAAAGGGTTTTTAAGAGTGATGCGGATGCCGACAAACGCCAGTTCAGCGACAAGAATAGGAAGAACGATGTGCCTAGCAATTTCCAGACAAGGCGTTCCTAGATTGTCTTGAATCATTGTAACGACTGGCTGTATCACACCGCCCTGACCACCTGTGCCCATAATTGCGTCGGAAGTCGCCTTGATAATCTCCGGAATATTTGCCATAAAAGTGATGATTCAAAAAACGAAGAGCGATGATAGGAATGCCTTTTGCGCGATAGCAATCATTTTCTGTTCAAAGCAGGGCTTCCTGTCATTCCCGAGAGCGAAGCGAGTCGGGAATCCAGAGGGCTGGTTTCCCGCTTTCGCGGGAATGACGGCGACGACACCTTTTACACAAAACAACGTTATCTTGAATACGCGTTTTGCATTTCATAGGCGGCGTATTTCATGGCGGCGTTGCTCATTAAAGATTCGATTGCTGTTCGCCTCTCATCTAAAACGCTTTGGATGATTTTCCATTGATTTTGTTTTGAATCGTCCCATTGGTGTTCGAGTTGAGAGAGCATGGCGCGACATTGCTCCACGCTGGTGGTGATATGTTTTTCCAGCATGGTAAAATGAGGAATGGCGCCCATAGGCGTTAATTTATCTACTTTTCCCATGGCATAAAGTATGTTGCTCTCTTCATTATCTGTTGGAGCTTCCGCTACTAAAAGTGTTTTCATTTTTTCCACGGCATAAAACATGATCTGGTAGGATTCGATGATTTTTTGAACGTATTCGCGCCCCGAACGGTTGGCGTCCATGAGGATTTGGATTTCTCCTAAGCGGGTTTTGGCCAGTTGCAAGCGTTGGATGTAATTGATTTCGTCCACGTCATCCAGCGGCACGGTAACAGTGCCGCTGCCGGAAACTTGGCCCGCCAAAAACGCGCGCGGCGGCGGCGCAAAAGCAAGATTCTCTTCAAGAACACGGCAGGAGTATTGAACGGAAGCGACGGAGGCTTTGGGCATCCACGCTTCTTTGTTTTGCGAAGGCAGCATGGAAAGTTTTTTCGTCAATTTCATGGCTTCGCGGAGTTGGTCGTCAGTGGCGGGTTCGCCGGGAGTTAATCTTCCGTGTTTGCTCATTTCGATGAGTCCCGGCACGACTCTGGCCGCGTATCCTTTGAAAGGATTAACCACGCGTTCTTCAGGGCGGCGCAGCATGTTTTCCTGATCTATTTTTGCGCTGTAACCGCGGGAGATGATGTTGTCCATGTCCACGCTTCTGTAGCCTTTGAGCGACGTGGCGTTGAGAGCTGTCCCCAAAGCCTGATCATAACCGCTCACCACCATGGGATCTGACCAAAACAGGGCTTCATCTTTTGATGGACAGCCTAAATTAGCGTAACGAACAAAAGCGTAATCTTGCGGAACGCTGGGGCGTGCAATGATGCCGTTGTCCGCGCGAACGATTTTTGTTTGGTTTAATAAGCTGTTGGCGGTGTTGCGGGCGTTAAACGCTGTCAACATTTGTTCCGGCAAAAGGTCGCGAGCAATATTCCCCACTATCTTTTCCATACCACCCCCAGCGGGGGAACTTTGAGGCGCGCTCACTTTTCTTACTGAAAAAGGAATGTAGAAAGTTTTCCGCGCAAGCTTGCCGTTGTTCTTTTTATCATAATAAAACGCAGCGCCGGTGACCTGTGCGCTTTCCGAATCGAGGAAAGTTACTTTAGGCGGGTCAATGTTGAGGATGGAAAAATTCAGCGCGGGACCCTTGCCTTGCCCTCTGTCATCATATTTAGCGTAGTAAGGAGGAGTAAATTTGTTGCTAACTGCGGAGTATTTTTGAGGAGGGTTAGGCAGTCTGGACGCTTCAAATCTACCCGGATCAAAAGATAACGTGCCGGCCGCTTGACCTTGGAGCGTGCCCACATGTGCGTCATAACGAATTTCCAAATCTTTGGCCAAAGCCTTTGCGCTGAACCGAGTCAAGGCATCAAGCATGTTCATGTGCTGCCAGAGATACATGAGTTTATCTTGAAGCTTTTCGCTCTTGTCCACGTCTTCCCAAATGTTTTTGTTGTTGGACAGATAGGCAGTGGGTTGTTCGATGCAGCGCGTCTTGACTTTGGGATCAAGTACGTGTGGCTGGTACTGCCATGCTCTCGGGCCTGTAGGGCCGATGCCTAAACCGCTGCCATCTGGGGGACTGGGTTCTTCAGGGGGATCTTCCGGTGGTTCTTCTCCATCTCCTTTCACGCGCAGTTCTACGGCAAAAAGGATACCCAAAATGACAAAAAATATCGGCAGCCAGCGTGTCATTCGAGACAGCAGCAACATCAAACGCAGAGAACGCGCTTGTTTCATACTTAAAGGAATGGGAGATGAAGAAATTTTGTCAAGAAGAAGGAGCCGTTGTATGCTGCTCATGCTGAAGGCTCTTTATCTTGATTCTTTAACCATGCTTGCAGGGTGTTTAATGTGCGCAAGGCCTCTCGCGCGGTGGAGGGGTCGTTGATGGGGATTCCATAGATTTTTTCCACAGCCACAGTGAGTTGCAAAGCGTCAATGGAATCCAATCCTAATCCTTCCGGCCCAAAAAGAGGCTGGTCTTCTTTAATTTCATCCGCAGTGATTTTCAACATGCAGTTGTCGATCAGGAGTTTTTTGAGGTCTTCGATGAGAACGGGCTTCATAGGATTTTTTTAAAAATGCCGATGGAGGGGATCGAACCCACACGAGCTTGCGCTCACCAGATTTTGAGTCTAGCGCGTCTGCCAGTTCCGCCACATCGGCGTTGATTCTTTTCTGAAAAAAGGTGAGTTTAGGGTGTGTGAAGACGGAAGCAATATGAATTTTTTGAATTTGGTGCGCAATGGAAGCTTTCGTCATTGGAATGGCGAGGAAGCAAAACATTGGCAAATTGTGGCCGCGCGGCCATCGGCGGT
This sequence comes from bacterium, assembly GCA_043805085.1. GTDB lineage: Bacteria > Verrucomicrobiota > Verrucomicrobiia > Methylacidiphilales > Verrucolacustridaceae > JAZDII01. Next base: position 49,555 of record JAZDII010000055.1, on the reverse strand, counting down.
GGAGGCAAAACAAGCGTCTGTGTTGGGCTTTAATTCATCGGGTTTGCCAAAGGCCTCTCATGCGATTCAACTGACGAGCCTTTCTAACGACGCGCCGGTTTATCTTGAGCAAAGAGTCTCCCTGCCCCAAGGGGCGCGGCCTTTTTTTGTGTTTCGCATGGCCGCTAAAGCGGTCAAAAGATGCGACGAAGTTAAAGTCTGCATCGAAGGAGTCGCCAAACAGTGTTTTCGCGCGCCTCTCACACGCGATTGGCGGCGGTTTCGTTTCGCTTTTCATTTGCCGGAAGAAAATTTTTCAGGAAATGAGCTTGTTATCCGCATCCAGATTCCATCAGCAAAAGGAGGGTCTTTTCTCTGCACGGATGTGCAGTTGGCGAACATGGAAGAAGCCGCGCCGCGAATGCCTCTGTCTTTTCGTTGCGACACGTTCGGTGATTTGGCCAAGGCCAGCTCGCGGCTGCGGGCATGGGCGTTGGAGGATTATTTGAATTTGCTGGGTTATGAAACTTGCGTGAACGGTGGAAAAAAATTTGACGTTTATGTTTGCCAAAAGGTTCTCCCATGGAGAAAGGCGCGATGGGCAAAGCGAATGGGCAAAGTCGTTATTTATGATTTGGATGATAATGATTTGGCGCGTTCTGCTCGCGTCAAGAAAGACATTGAGCGTTTCTTGCGCCTTGCGGACGGGGCGACGGCGGGTTCCCCTTTCCTCCATGATATTTTAAGCAAGTTTAACGCTTCGGTTTTTTTACTGGAGAATCCCGTTGATGTTTTAGAGCGGGATATTTTTCACGAAAGCGGTTCATGGCGCGGCAAGTTGGTTTGGTTCGGCGGGCCGGAAAATGTTTGGATGTTGAGACAACTAAAGCTCAATCACCAAGTGACGACAATCACCCAAGGCGGCGATGTTGAGTATGAGTTGAAGACTGTTGACGAGCATCTGACGGCTTTCGATCTGGCTCTTTTGCCTGTGGCATTGAATGATGAAACGCTGGCGAAGAATGCGAATCGCCTCGTCAAATGCGTCGGCCTTGGGTTGCCGTTCCTTGCCAGCGACACGCAGGAACACAGGCGCGCGCTGGAGCGGCTGCGCTTGCCTTGTGATTTTCTTGTGACCGATGAAAAAGATTGGGAAAAGCGCATTGAGGACGTGGCGTGGGATTATGCGCGCTATAAAAATCTTGTGAAAAACGCGCGGGATTTGGCGTTTGAAGTTCACGGCGTTGAAACAGTCGCGCGGGAATGGCTGGATTTTTGCAAAAAGCTTTGGGCTGAAAAACAGCGTAGTTCCCCTCCCCCACGACACGGTTGTTTTTGGCGCAGTTGGTTTAAAAGATGATATGAAGATTGTTGTTTTTCAGGATTATTTGCGTTCCGGCGGCACAGAAAGCCAATCCGTGGCCATGTCGGATTTTTTTGCGCGCGCGGGGCATGAAGTGGTTTTGTTGACGATGAGACCGGGCGGCGTTCTAACGCCATCTCCGCTTTGCCTCCATATCAGCCTGCAACGGTCTGATTGCAGATGGAATTGGTTCGCGCCGCGCATGATTTCTACATTGCGCGCGTTGGCGCCGGACATTGTTTTATGCATGGGTTTTTACGCCAATCTTTACGCAAGTTATTTGCAAGGGCGGTTTAAAAACTGCGTCGTCATCGGAACGGTTCGGACGTTGCACAAAATGCCGTGGTGGCTTTTAAAGTCGTGGCGGGGATTGCAACTCATGATTTCCAATAGTGAATCCGGAAAAAAGATTTTAGTTCAACGCCATCGTTTTGCCGCCGAAAAAATCAAGGTCATTCCCAATGCGCGTTTAAAGCCGGTGGACGTTTCGCAAATTCCTTCCATGCGCGTAAATTTCAGGAAGCAATGGAACGTGCAGCTGGAAACGAAAGTGTTGCTGTGCGTCGCGATGTTTCGGAAAGAAAAAAATCAGGAGGAGCTGATTCGCATTGTCTCGCGTTGGAGAACGGAAGCGGCATGGCAGCTTTGGTTGGCAGGAGACGGAGCGACTCTGGCGCGTTGCCGCCGCCTAGCGGAACCGCTTGGTGAAAAGGTTCGTTTCTTCGGGCATCAAACTGATCTCTCGCCTTTTTACGCGGCGGCGGACGTCGCTGTTCTTACTTCTCAAATGGAATCTTTGCCGAATTTTCTTTGCGAGGCGCAAAGCTACGGATTGCCGGTTGTGGCTTACGACGTCGGCGGTGTCCGTGAATGTTTTTTGCCGGAAAAATCCGGCCTGCTTGTCCCCTACCCCAACCAAGAACGGTTGAGAGAATGTTTGAGCAAAATTGTGGAAAATGAAAATTTAGAGAAAGAAATGTCGGCGGCAGCGCAAACATTCGCGCGCGCGCGCTTTTCCCCCGCGTCGCGTTTTGGCGAATATCTTGAGTTGTTTGAAAATGCGTTAGCGGCCATCCAGCACGGTTAATCCGTGTGTGTAATTAAATGTGTGACTGCCTGCGATGCGGCCTTGCAAGCCTAAAGGAAGGGATTGCGCCGTTTCTTCCCGATATTCTTTTTCGTCGAGTTTTGTGATTTTATTAAAAACAACCGCCGCGCCGTAACGGCGCGAGCAGTCTTGCGCGGGGCGATAAATCTCTCCGTTGTGTTCAAAAATTTTCCCGGCAGGTCTGGCCCGTCCCGCGTCGGCAACGACGGGGTTTTGTGGATGGGGTTGCCAATGCGCGCTCAACGGATGATCGGCGTGGTAGAGAAATAATTTGTCCCATGTGGACGCGCGGGCGTGTTCTTTCACGTTGGTAAAAAGCCACCATTTGTTGTTGTGAAAAAACAGCGTCGTGTCCACGGCGACGATGTCTTTCATTAACGTGGAGCACAGTTCCCATTCAAAGGGAAAGCGGACGCACCGGTAAACTTCAATGGTTTTATTGGAAGCTGTTTCCGGCAGGAGATAAACGCTGCCTTCCCATTCAAAGAGGAACGGATAGGAAAGATGGTAAGGGCGTTCAAGAATTTTCACCGGCTCGCCCGCTTGGCCGTCCTCACCCACGAGGAAGCAGGCAATATGGCCTTTTTTATGGGAGTAGATGTATTCCTCGATGAAAACGTAATGCGCGCCGTTGTGATAAATGACAAAAGGGTCAGCCCAGAAACGGTCTTTTGGCGGTGTGAGTTTTTGAAATTGCCGCCAATCGCCAACAGGCTGCTTGCCTTGATGAATTAATAGAAACCATTGGCGACGGGAAAAGAACATGGCGTTTAGTTTTTTTGTAAGACCGGATATTTAGGCTTTTCCTTGAACCACTGCTCGACCTTTTGCTCCAAAGCGCAATCAACTTTGTAATTATTGAGAGGGTTGAGGTTATTATAGACGCAAAGGGCGCGGCGGATGTAACGAATTTTCCCGGGAGGACACATTTCCAGCATAGGCAGCATAATCGCCACGTCGCCGGCCATAGCAGGATATTGGCCGTTCCAATCAAGGAGATCGCGCGGCTGGATGGCTTTCCAAAGGAAGCCTTTGAACGTGCGTAGGTGGCTGGTGGAAAAAGGAACTTCGCGGAACGCGCGCCGTTGCAAAACGTCGGCGGGAAGCGGTCTGCACTGACCGGCGAGTTTGGGTTTCATTTTAAAAGCCGCGCGGATTTTTTGAATCCATTTGGATTTTGGCAACTTGTCCGCCTCGCAATAATCGCCGTAAGTAAGCCAGCATTGATGTTGGTCATACTCGTTTTGAAGAGTTTGCAGCGCGGTTTCGTCAAAGAGCCAATCGTCGAGGTCTAAAACGACAACGATGTCTTCGTCTTGCGGTTTGAGATATTGCACTGCATTGCCGAGCCATGTTTTGTTTGTGGCGTTGCGATGGGCGACAACTCGCGTGTCTTTGAATTTTTCAATGCGCGCCCATGTGTCGTCCGTTGAAGCGTCATCCACGACGATGTGAACGTAATTTTTCAGAGTTTGGCGTTGCACACCGCGGATGCAGTTCTCCACGTAAGCCGCGCAATTGTATCCGGCGGAAAAGATTAAAAAACGCGATGTTGAAGGCATAAATTAGGATGAAATAATTAAATTTTCTTTTCGTCTCGTCACGTTAAAATGATGCCCTTTCTTTATGCCTAAAATTTCCCTCGTTGTCTGCCTTCATCAAGAGCGCGACTTGCTCCAACGTTTGTTAGAGCAAGCAGAGGGGTGTTATGATGATTTCGTAGCGGTGCACGACGGTCCCGACAAGGCAAACGTGCGTGCGCTGGTTGAACAACACGGCGGGAGATTTTTTGAAAGGCCGCGCGTTTTTCAACAAGAACCGCATTGGCCTTTTGCGTGGGGACAAGCGCGGCATGATTGGATTTTGCGCTGGGATGCCGACGAGTTTCCGAGCGTTGAATTTCGCCAATGGCTCAAGGCGTTTCGTCATCAACCGGAACCGCCTGAAGAAATTTCCGGCTACACATGCGTCCTGCCGCTCTGGGACGGCAAGCGGGCGCAAACAAAAAAATGGCCGACACGCGTTGTCTTTCTCCACCGCCAGCGCGTGCGTTATTTTGGCCTCGTGCATCAATCCCCCATCGCGGACAAACGGTTCAAGCCTTTAAATTTTATTTTGCATCATCAACCCAAGCGCAAGGCTCACGGCATTCGCTATACGCTTGGGAGAAAAAAAGTGCGGCGTTGGCATGAGGAAGCGGCGCGCGCGCTTCTTGGCAAGCCGACGGATTTGCCTTGCTGGCGTTGGACGTCTCATGAGTGGCCGAAGACGTGGGAGCAAATTCGCCGCCGTCCTCTTTTAACCGGCCTTTATCGGCTGGTATTTTCGCCTCTTTGGAACGCGCAAGAAATGATTCAACATGGCGAGTTTCCGCGCCCTTCGCTTTTGACGTTCTTTCCGCTTCAGCATTGGTTGACGTGTTGGAGCTATCATCGCGCACGCAAAAAACTGCCATCGTGAAACCGCGTTTTTTTTATCTGATCCCCGCGGAGAGTCGTTATCGTTTGAGCGCGGAAACGCGACTGGAATATGTTCGGCGCATTTGTTTTCAACGTCGCAAGCGTCTGCCGTGCGGCGGGGTGAAGGTGATTTATCAGCATTGCGATTTGCTTAACAAAAACGGCTTCGCAGCGCATCCCGTGCATTTGGGCGATTTTGAAGTGAATTGGTTGCAGCACTCATCCACTCCCCTCGCCTACGGAGAAGCATTGCGCATGATTTCTCCTCAAGATATTCTCATCGTTCCCGAACGAATTCCGCAAGCCGCCACGGCTTTTCCTTGTCGCAATAAAATCGCTTTTGTTCAGAATTGGGGACTCGTGACAAAGGCAGTCGGCGAAAAATCTTATGAGGACTTTGGGTTCACGGGTCTATTTTCTTGCGGCGAGTATGTGCGAGATTTTTTGCAAGCGCGCTTCTCGTTGCCGTGTTTTACGGTGACCAACGGCATTCGACTTGATCTTTTCAAACCCGATCCACAACGGAGAAAAAAAAACAGCGTTCTTTATTTAAAACGCAAGCCGACGTGGCGCATGGGGCGCGAGACGGTTGAAATGCTCCCCGATCATCTCAAAAAAGAAGCCTGCGTTATTGAACTGGATAATCGTTACTCTGAAAAGGAAATGGCCGGATTTTATCAAGAAGCGGATATTTTTGTGGCGACGGGATTTCCGGAAGGGTTCGCATTGCCGCCGCTCGAAGCGATGGCTTGCGGTTGCGCTGTGGTCGGTTTTTCCGGCGGCGGAGGGCTTGAGCACATGAAAGACGGCGAAACGGCTTTGGTCGCGCAGGACGGAGATGTTGAAGCTCTTGCCATCGCACTGCGGCGCGTTTTAGAAGACAACGCGCTGAAAGAAAAATTAAGGCAAGGCGGCTTGGCTAAAGCGCAAGAATTCAGCATGGCGAGAATGGAAAAAGAGTTGGTTGTCTTCGCTGAAAAAATGTGTTCTTTAGCCGCCTCATCAAAATGAAAACGCCGTCGCAATTTTGGTCCTGCAAAGGAATTTATTTTGATGATGTGGACGCGGAATCGGCGTGCCTTCCTTATCATGAAAAAGTTGAAATCGGTTTTCAGGGCCTTTCTTTAACAAAAAGGCGAATCGGGATTTCAGGAAAAATCATTACTTTGAAACACGCGCAAGGGGATGAGGACTGCTTCGCTCGACGGCTTTTTTATTTAAAACAACCGGCTTCGTTTCCCCGTTGGCAAAGTTTTCTTTTTCAGCGTTTGGGAATCGTTGCATATTTAACGCGACTTGTGGAAAAAGCGGAAAAACAGTTATCCGATGCGCCACCCCCTGCCCTGCGCGTTCAATGTAATGGCCGGTGCGTTGGTAATTACGTTCACGAAGCGAAAGGTGAATTTAAGATTGAATTTTGCGTTCCACGCCCGTCCCAACAACTTTGCCTTCAATTTAAATTAACCCGCGTCGGGTTTGCGAATTTCATGGCATGGCTGGGGAAAATTTCGGAACGATGGCCGCTCCCTCAAGACGTGTGGGAGAAGTTGCAAAAATTTCGCTTGGGATTTTTTCAACATCGCAAACTGCGCTTCGAATCCATCTCGATAGACGATGAAGAGGCCATTCATTTTCGACAACGATTTGTGAAATTACCGCCCGCGATTATTTCTAAAATCTGGAGCTGCGGGTTAAATATCATCGGTTTCTTTTCGGATCAAACCGGCATCGGGGAATCCGCGCGCTGCGCCGCCAGAGCCGCAGAAGCCGCCGACATTTCTACTGCTTTGATTCAACTTAAAGTAGCCGCGATGCAACGCGAGGTTGACGACAGTTATTCCGCGCGCCTCCAAGAAAACAACCCGCATCCTATCAATGTGTTTCATTTGCTGCCCATTCAAGCTCGAGAAATTGACAGCCTTCACGGTCATCATGTTCGGTTGGAAAAATACAACATCGCTTACTGGGCGTGGGAATTGATGAAATTTCCGGAAGACTGGAGCGCCTATCATCGTTACTTTGATGAAATATGGTGTCCCTCCCGTTTCACCGCCGAAGCCATTGCGAGGGCGGTTCCCTTGCCTGTTTTAACGATGCCTCACGCCGTTTCCTTTTCTGTCCCACAAGGAAATTTTCGCGCTAAGTTTGGACTGCCTGAACATCAATATCTTTTTCTCTTCATTTATGACCTGAATTCCCTTCAAGTGCGCAAAAATCCGCAAGCTGTGATGCGTGCTTTTCAAAACGCCTTTTCCAACGGCAATGAGGCGGCGCTTGCGATTAAAGTGCAAGGCGCAAAAAACAATCCAGATGATTTTGCGAAATTGCAAGAAGCGGCGCGGCAAACGCCGAATTGTTTCATCCTTTCAAAAACGTTGCCGCGACATGAGGTTTATGAATTGGAACAAGCGTGCGATTGTTTTGTTTCCTTGCACCGTTCGGAAGGATTTGGGTTGGCTGTTGCAGAGGCAATGTATTTGGGCAAGCCGGTGATTTCCACGGATTGGTCGGCGACGGCGGAATTTGTGAACGCGGGGAACGGTTGCCCTGTGAAATATCAACTTGCCGAGATTGAAAAAAATGTTGATGTCTACGCCAAAGGCGAACAATGGGCGGAAGCCGATGTGGAACACGCTGCTCATTATATGAAACGTCTTGTCGCTGATCCAAGCTGGGGCAAAAACCTAGGCGCGCGCGGAGCGGAAGATGTGAGGAGGATGTTCTCGCCGCAAGCGGTCGGTGCGCTTTATCGGCAACGTCTGGAAAGCATGTTTTATTGGTGAACGGGGGAAACCATTTCGAGAAGAATCAATTCCTCCGTGCGGGCAATTTCTTTGCAAGTTCCGATTTTATACAAATCCATGTATTTTTCGATAAGGTCAGGCTTATTTTTAAAAACAGCGAATCTAACTCCCTGCTTTAATAATGGCCGCCACATTTGTTCCGTCGGGAAACTGCGATGGGTAAGGCCGAATAAAGGGGGATTGCGTTTTTGCTCATGTAATTTCCATTTAGCATGAAAAATTGTGGGCCAAACGAGCCAATAGTCTCCCATCACGAACGTCGCATTCCACTGCAACACCTGCTCCGTATAAGAGCCGATTTTTTTTTCAAAGGCTTGCCTTTTTGAAGCGTAGGAATGAAAGCTGTATCGGGAAGCTATCGGCGCGACGGCAAAAAAGAGAGAAAGGAGCGCAAGGATCAACAAGGAGCGTTGGCAACGATCAAAAGGCCATAGTTGAACAAGACACAAGCCAAGCGACAGAGTGAGTAAAAATAAACTCAATGTAACATAGCGCGGGCTGTAAAGGTTCATGTCTAGCCATTTGAGACCTGCAACGAAGAAATAAAAAATAACGGCGGGAATGCACATGGGCAATAAAATGCGTTTCATGTGGTTGAAACGCCAAGGCCGTAAAAAGAAGTTTGCCGTCAATAAAATCACCAAGACAGACAGTCCCCCCATCATCCATTGGGGTTCCTGCCACATTTCATGCGCAAGGTTTTTGGTGAGTTGAATCAACCCGCGACTATATTGGGCAATGGGCACAAATTGCGTTTGAGCCTTTTCGTTGTAAGGCATGAAACGCATGAAAAGATAGTTGAGAAAAAAAGCGAAACTGGCCGCGCCTAAAAAAGCCAGCCATTTATACTGACGCCCACCCCAAGCATAGATCAGCAGAAATAAGCCGACCAACGGGATCAGCCCAACGTTTGCCCATTGCGCTAATAAAAGAAGCAGCGACACAGACGCCCATGTCCACGGTTTGCACAAAAGAGAGCGGCTAGGTAATAAGCGAAATTTAAAAATCCATGCCGCCGCCAAGAAAAGAAACATGGAAAGGCCATAAGGCGTGACAATGTAAAAATAATGATACGTCCAAAAAGGCGACAAAATGATAAGACTCAAGCACACGGCCAATGCGCTTCCTAGTAATCCTTTCCGTCCGGGATAAAAAAGTTGGCCGCCGAGGAAAAAAGCCATCATGCCTAAAAAAGAGTTGAAAAAAGTTTGCGCTAAAAAATTGTGAAAAGGATGACGAATCCACATCACAAGAGCCGGCAAAAGCGTGCCGAAGCGATTTTGTTCCCAAAAAAAGGGTGTCCAATGGATGACGCTAACAAGAGTGGACATGAGAGTGTCGGCGTCAGTTTGAATAGGAGCAAAGGTTAAAAGAAAAGCGCTAAGCAAGCTGGCGAAAAAACTGACGCCATATACAAAATAAAAATATTTTTTCTTGGCGGCGCGCATTTAAAAAAGGCTGGTTTTGTTTTGAAGCATTGGATCGTCCGCCTTGAGCGTCCGCCTGCTTAGGCGCACGGGCAAAGCCGCCGTGCCGGTGAACATGTGCTTGCCGCCGTCAAGGATTTGGAAGACAAGCGCGTGATCAAGCCAATCGTAGTTACCCTCGTAATGCGTCGCGCCGGCGTGAACATTGAAGGAGATGGCGTAATTTCCGTAGCCCAAGTTCAGCGTTAGTTCAAAGGAAACGGCAAAGCAATCGCCTGCTTGAAGCGAGAGCGATTCGAGACGGTGGATGTAAGTGTTCGTGCCGAAAATGTTATTGCCGTAACAATCGCGGATGATGAAGCCGACAGTGGGGTCATGCAACGCGGTGTTGGCTTTGACGACGCATTGAATGATGGTTTTTTCGCCAACGTCAAAAACGCGACGGGAAACGCCTTCGGTGTTGGTCACGTCCATGCTCGTGATTTCCGCTTTACGATTGCCGGAGCGTGTGACGCGCCGTCCGCCGGAAGTTTGAAGATGCCGTATCTCTTCATCCTTTTCGCGTTTGGCCAGCATGCCGTGATAGTAGTCCACCACTTCGGATGGGTCGCCGTCCTGAATCAATCGGCCTTTGTGAAGCAAGATCGCGCGGTCGCAAAGCGTTTTAATCGCCTCGCCCATGTGGGACACAAAAAGAAGCGTCGTGCCGTTGTCGCGCAGTTGACGCATGTGGCGTATGGATTTGTGCTGAAAGTAAGCGTCGCCGACGCTCAACGCCTCGTCCACAATAAGGATTTCGGGATTGATTTGCGTGACGACGGAAAAAGCCAAGCGCACCACCATGCCGCTTGAATACGTCTTCACGGGCTTGTCAACGAATTCGCCGATTTCAGAAAATGCGATGATGCCGGCGATGCGCATTTCGATTTCCGCCTTGCTTAGCCCAAGAATGGCGGCGTTGAGGTAAATATTTTCGCGGCCCGTAAATTCAGGGTGGAAGCCTGACCCAAGCTCTAACAAAGCGGCAATGCGCCCGCGCGTGGTGATCTCGCCTTCCGTCGGCTCAAGCGTTCCGGCGATGAGTTGCAGCAGTGTGCTCTTTCCCGCGCCGTTCATGCCGACAACGCCCAAGCTCTCTCCTTTTTTGACTTCAAGCGAAATATCGCGGAGGGCGTAAAAATCAGGGCGAAGGGCGTTGCAATGTTGATCGAGCTTGCGACGAAATGAGCTGGAAGGAAGGAATCTTCGCGCGCTATTTAAAGCAACATATTTTAAAATTTCCAAAGGCGAATCCCAAAGCAAGTAACGCTTGCTGACATGGCGCGCCTCAACGGCGCTCTCTGTATTGAGTGCGGGCGTAGAAGACATTGTCAGAGCCGATCCGCGAAGAGACGCTTCGCGCGCATGAAGAAGGCGTAGCCGCCGTGGCAGACGATTAAACTCGCCAGAAAAAGAACGCACCAAAGAGTGAAATCAAACGACATGCCCCACACCATCACTTTGCGAGATTGATCAATGATCTGCGCGAGCGGGTTCAAAGCAAAGAGCCAGCGAAATTGTTCAGGCACTTTAGCGATGGGATAAAAAACCGCGCTGACGTAGAGCAGGACAAGCACAAAAGGAGAGATGAGCGCATTGATGTCGCGCAAAAAAATCCCCGCGCTGCTCAACGCCCATGTGATGCCGAGGGAAAAAAGCGCGAGCGGAATGAGCCAAGGCAAAACATAAAGCGCGGTGAGATGAATCTGCCCTTGCACCAGCAGCAAAGCGATGAGAAGAGGCGTCATGCTGATCATCAGGTGCACGATAGCCGAGCCAATGGAGGCAACGCCGAAGATTTCCAAGGGAAAAACGACTTTGGTGATGAAGTTGGGGTTGTTGACGAGGAGTGTGGGCGCGTGGCTGACGACTTCGGCAAAAAAATGAAAAATGTTGAGACTGCAAAAAAGCGCCAAAGCGTAATCCATTTTAGTTTCCGAGGCGGTTTGGCCGTAGCGCGCTTGAAAAATAAAGCCGAAGACGATGGTGTAAATCGCCAGCATGAAAAGAGGGTTGAGGAATGACCAAAATATGCCGAGCGCGGAGCCTTTGTATCTGCCGAGAATTTCACGTCGCGTGAATTGTTGGATGAGTTCCCTGTATTGAAAAAGCCGCGTCCAGACGCGCCACGGCAAAAGCAGATTGCTCCACGGAACTCGATAGGCGCTGGATCGGGTCAAGGTCGTCATGCTTCACTCTTGCACAGCAGCGTGCGGATGGGGGTTTCTTTTGGTGTCCACGATTTGCCCGTCTTTCATGCGATGCACCCAATCGCAGCGCATGGCGACGATGGGGTTGTGCGTCACAATGAGAAGAGATTTTGCGCGTTCACGCGCGAGGGAAGCCATCAGATTAAACACGCGTTCGGAGTTGGCGGAATCGAGGTTGCCGGTCGGCTCATCGGCGAGAATGACGCGCGGATCGTTGGCGATGGCGCGCGCGATGGCCACACGCTGTTGCTCGCCGCCGGAAAGATGATGGCTGGGGCGTTCCGCCTTTTCTTCCAATCCCACCGCGGCCAACAATTCGCGTCCGCGGTTAATCATTTCTTCCGTTGAAAATTTGCCGGAGCATTTCATGGGAATCATCACGTTTTCCAAAGCGGTGAAATCTTGAAGTAAAAAGTGAAACTGAAAAATAAAGCCGAGCCATGCGTTGCGCTTTTCCGAAAGCTCGCGGTCTGAAAGACCAGTCGTGCTCTGGCCGTTAATGGTCAATGAACCGGCGTCCGGCCTATCCAGCAATCCGAGGATGTAAAGCAACGTGCTCTTGCCGCAGCCGGACGGGCCAACGACGGCGTGAACCTGTCCGGGTTCAAGCTGCAACGAAACGCCGCGCAAAGCATGCACGCGGTTCTCTTCCGAGCCCAACGCCTTTTCCAAATTATGACATTCCAAGTTCATCGCAAAACGTTATTGAGGCGAGCCGCGCAGGATGTCCACCGGTTCCATTCTGGAAGCGCGTCGCGCCGGAAAATAGCTGGCAAGCAGAGCCGCAGCAAAAGCGATAGCAGCAGCATAAAAATAATGTTGCCAGTTCCAATGCACGATAAAATGATCCGCGTATAACAACCCTCGCAAACGCAAAGGAATGAGGGACACGGCATACGTCATCACCGCTCCCAGAGCGGAACCAGTCAGCGATCCCACGGCGGCGATGATGACGCCTTGGCAAAGAAAAATCATGCTGATCTGCTCTCGCTTGTAGCCCATGGAACGGAGGATGGCAATTTCGCGCACCTTATCAAGGACGATGAGGGTGAGAACGTTGAAGATGCCGAAACCGGCGAGAAGGATGATGAGCGCGACGGTGATGGCCGCTGAAATGCGCAGGGTGAAGAAGATTTGCAGATTGCCGCGCTCGCGCTCTTGCCAGCTCCGCGCGCGGTGTTGGAGTAGTTCTTCCAGATGCGCGGCAAACTGCGGAGCTCGGTGAGGGTCGCGCAGACGAACGAGAATCATGGAAGCCATGGATGGTTTTTTGAACAACGCTTGCGCGAGGGGGATGTGAACGTAGCCGCGGCTGGTGTCAATCATGTCAATGCCGCTGCGAAAAATTCCGGCGACGTAAACGCTTGTGCTGTCGCCCTTGGTCATCAGAACGAGAGTGTTGCCAACCGTTGTTTGCAATTTTTCGGCTAAAAGCGAGCCGAGTAAAATGGCGTTAGGACGCCGCTCGAATTCATCTAAATTTCCCGCGATGATTTGTCGGCGCAGGGCGGTGGCTTCCACATGATAAGGCAAATCAATGCCTTCCAGATTGAAAATTTCCGTTTGGAAATTGGAGGCGCCGCTGACGTTCCCGTAAAGCACAGGCGCGGCGGCCAGCACACTGGAGAAAGAACGGAGGACGCGCATGATGCGGTAAGGCTCCGCAACGCCTTCCTCGTATTTGCGGCTTTGCTGGCCAGCAAGCAGGGCGGAGGATGTTTCTTTAAATGATGTGTAACGTTTTTGGAATCTGTCTGTCACCACAATCGCGCCGTTGGTGTCGAGAACGGATTGGATGAAATATTTTTCAAAACCTTGCGTCTGCGCTTGCGTGCAGATGAAAAAAGCAACGCCACACATCACTCCCACAACGCTCAAGAAAAGCCCTCTCTTGCGCTTGGAGACAAAGCGCAGCGCGATATAAAGAACGGAAGGCAAGTTTAACGTTTTCACGTTGGCGGCATATCCTAATCAACAACATCCACGCGCACGCGTTGTCCCGGCCTGTAGAGATCGTGATCGGAAACGATGACTTGTTCGCCTTCATTCACACCTTGAAGAATCTCCGCCTTTTCCAAACTGCGGTAACCCACTTCGACTTTCTTCGCCTTCACCACGCCGTTCTTGACGATCAACACTTGATCCACACGCAACGCGCGCGCGGGAATTAAAAGAGCGTTGTCGCGCCGTCCCAAAATGATATTCATCTCTCCCGTCATGCCGGCCATTAAATTAGGCGGCGGGTTATCTAATTTAAGAATGACAGTGTAACGCTGCGTGCTGGGATTGCTCAACGGTTGAACGAGGGAAATGCGCGCGAGGAACTCGCGTCCGGAGTAGGCGTAGAGCCGAACGAAAGCTTCCATGCCGGGTTTCAAATCGCCCACATGCTCTTCGCTCACTTGACCGTGCGCGTAGGTGTCATTTTTGGCGATGCCGAACAGAGGTTGATTCTGCGGCACGAGATCGTCCTCAACGCAATTCACCGCGATGAGCACGCCGTCCATGGGCGCGCGCACTTCGCGCTTGTCCAAGCGTTCTTGAAGAAATTTAAAATTTTGTTCCAGAGTTTCCACAACGCGATCCAGCTCGATTTGCTCCGCCCTCACCTGATCTTCCAGTTGCTTGACTTGATAAGAGGCTTTTTCGATTTCCGATTGGGAAATGTTTTGGTTGGACGCGCTTAATTTTTTCAGCCGCTCCTGTTCGTTCAGCGCGTTGCGAAGCAGTTGCATGGACAAGGGGCCCACGTCGCGGCGGTTGCGCGCGGCTTGCAAATCCGTTTTGGCCTGCTGCATGGAGTGAGAAGTTTGCTCGTCAACAATCGTCGCCAAAAGCTGTCCCTTTTTGACGAGCGCGCCGATGGACGTTTGCCCCGCGTCAATGCCGGGCGCAAATTGAATGAAGCCCGCGTTTTCCGCGCGAATCATCACCGACCATGACCAGTCAACTTTCACCGTTCCATAAACGGCGGCGACGGCTTCACCTTTTTTAACAAGGCAAACCTCGGCGACGGGACGATTGATATAAGAAAGAATCCAGCCTGCCGCCAGAATAATGACCACCGATGCGCTTAAAATAATCTTCTTTTTTTTCATAGGCTCTTTTTTGCGGACATAAAAGCATCCTGATAATCAATGGATAAAGCAATTCTTTCGCGCAACAAATTGGTTATTTTTTTTGCCTCTTCCAAGCTGCTCTGATCGGAAAAAACGCGCGGGTCAATCGGTTCGTGAAATTCAAACGTGACGTTGCCGTAAAAGCGATTGGGAAATTTCAAACCTTTGAAAAGGGGCTGCACGCCGCGAAGCGAGACCGGCACAAGTGGCGCGCGCGCCTTGACGGCCACTAATGCCGCGCCTAATTGAAATTTGCCCAACTCGTCCAATCTCACACCCTCGCAACTCATCAACAAACTACGACCCTCTTTAAGATGATCCAGCATGAGCCGCATCGTTGTCATGCGCTCGACGATAGAATCGTCATTCACCGGCACGGCGGAAAGAGCTTTCAGAAACGGCCCGATGACGGGCATTGCCAAAACACCGTCCCACACGACGGGCACGATGGGACGTTTGTATTTTTTTTTGTATCTGCCGACGAGAGCAAGGCAAAAAAAGAGGTCGTAGTTGGAGCCGTGGTTGCCCACAAAAACGACAGGTCCATTCCGAGGACATTTTTCACTCCCCTTCACTTTCAATCGAAAAAGGACGCGAAAAAAAAGATCATAACAAAACCAGAACGCTCTGCTGCGCGCCAGCGATGCCCAAAAATTAAATGGCTCTTTCGTTTTCAAGATTGCATCCGTTCCGCCAGTGACGCTGCGTTTTTTTTGATCAAAAAGTTTTTCTCAACCCATTCTCGCCCGTTCCTGCCCAAACGCGAGCGAAGTTCCTTATCGCCCGCTAATTTTTCAACCGCGTCCGCCAATAAAGCGGGATTGGTCACATCCGTCACCCACGCCGTTTCATCATGCCGCGCCGCCTCTGTCGCGCCTTCTAAAGCGCAACAGATGACAGGCAAGCCGTGAGCCATGGCCTCGGGAATCACGTTTGGCAAGCCGTCGCGATCGCCGCAAGCGTCCACTTGCCCCGTGTGCCAAAAAATATCGGCCCATTCAAAAAGCTTTTGAACTTCCGCGTGCTCCAATGCGCCAAACAATTCCACGCTTTTCCCCAAACCAAGCCGCGTCATTTCGTCGCGTAATTTCTGCATCAACGCCCCTCCCCCAACAATCTTCGCCTCCACTTGATGTCCTCTGCGGAGGAGTTCTTGGATCGCTCGCAACTGATGGACGTGGCCTTTCTTGGCGACGAGCCGACCCACGGAAAGCAATCGGACAGGCTCTCCGACAAGAACGCGCGGTTCTCTAATTTTTTCCGGCAATCGGTCAAGACCGTGTCGCGCTAAAAGAATTTCAGCTTTGGGACATTGAGCGCGCAGTCGCCGCACGTTTTCTTCCGTTGTGGTGTGAACAAAACGCGCGGAACGAAGTTTGGCGCGCAACCAAGCGTCGCCGCCGTGGCGATAGAGATCAAAAGCGTGCGCAGCAAAACTGAAAGGAACACCGCATAACTCGCTCAAAACGGCGGCAGCCGTCGCGGGCCCCGTTGCCCAACCGGCGTGCAAATGAGTGAATCCTTGTTTTCTTATTTCATCCGCGCAACAAAAAGCGAAGCAAACGCCCCAAAGCGTTTCGACAACGTTAGCCATGCTTGCGTGGCGATACTGACGCAGAAGTCGAACGCCTTTCCAAAAAATCGAAGGCTTGCGCAAAATTTCGCGCGGCAATGTCCATAAGATACGCAACGCGTCCCACGGTCGAAAATACCGGATGGCAAACGGCGAGTCCCATGCGCGCGGCTTTTTCCAATTCCACAAGGAATACACTGCCAACGGCAAGCCTTGCCGATGAAGTTCTCGAATTTCGCGATCAATGAACGTTTCCGACAAAACGGGATAGGTCACCTGAAAAATGGCGACAAAACTTTTGCTCACGCGCAGATGGTAATGATTTGAGTCGTTCACTTTTGAAATAAACCCGCTATTATCCAACAAATTATCCACAAAAAAAGCTTCAAATGAGTCGCATTTTATACGGAGTTCAAGGCAACGGCCACGGTCATGCCATTCGCGCTTTAACAGTGGCGCGGCATTATCCTCAACACGAATTTCTTTTTGTTTCTCATGATGACGGCATTGAGTTGCTGCGGCCTGAATATCCCGTACACGAATGCTGGAATCCGGAAACGCCCATCCGCGCTCATCGCATAGAGGGATGCCGTATTGTTTTGGAAAATCTTCATTTTTGGCTGAAAAAAAAATCAGCTCATGCGTTCAATGGTTGAACTTGCCGAAAAATTTCAACCGGATGTGGCGCTCACTGATTACGAATTTTTCGTGCCGCGCGTGTGCCGACAACTTGGAATACCCTGCCTCTCGCTTGATCACCAACACCTCATCACCCTTGCCTCTTTTTCTACACCCTTGCACCAATGCTGGATCCGCATGATGGCGGCATTGTCGGTGAAACGTCTTTTCAGCGAAGCCTCCGCTTATCTTGTTACTTCCTTTTTCCAACCGCCGCCGCTTTCGCCCAACGTCGTCATCGCCCCTCCCTTGCTGCGCGAAAGCGTTTTGCGCCATCAACCTCAAGATGGCGAGCATGTCGTCGCTTACCAAGGTTACGAAACGTTTTCGTGTTTCTTGCCTTTTCTGCGTAACATCAAAAGCCCTGTTTTTGTCTATGGCCTCTCAACGCCTCACCAAGATGGCAACCTCACTTTTAAAGCATATTCGGAAGAAGAATTTTTAAAAAATTTAGCCTCGTGCCGCTACGTCGTCTGCGGCGGCGGACACAGCCTCATTTCCGAAGCTCTTTTCTACGGAAAACCTGTGCTGTCGTTCCCTATTAAAAATGCATTCGAGCAATTCCTCAATGCTTACTATGTTGAAAAACTCGGCTACGGCAAAATGGCCGACACGCATCGCCCTTCACTTCAAATGCTGGAGGGATTTGAGAGCCGTTTGGATTTTTTCCGCGCCAATATCAAAAAAGAAAACTTTTGTGGCAACGACGAAATTTTCCGGCTGCTCGACCGTTTCATCGCCACGGGGCGACTACTCACCCATTAACCCGCAACAACGCGAGCAAACGGGCATCAAGCCCTCTGACGCAATGCTTTTTCTGAAGCGGACGTAATCCGGCGAGTTCCATAGCTCGGTGAAAGTGGCGTCTTTGATATTGCCGACGACGTAATCCAGATAATCACGGCACGGCGAGACGTCGCCGTTGCTATTGACTTCGATGGCTTGATAAATGGACACGCACTGGCTGTAGCCGAACCGCTCGGAATGATCAGTGTAATAAGTTTTCAAATCATCCGCGCCTCTGATGTCAGGAATGATCACCACCGGCGGTGATCCCCAAGCGCGCGACATTTGGCGCAACTTCGCCAATTGCTCATTCAATAATTGATAATCGTCCGGCTTCCAACTTCCCACCCATCCCCAATGCAATCTTGGCTTGAATCCAAAACGCCGCTCGAAGTCCTGCTCATGAGCCGCGGCGGCAGGCTCGTCAATCCACCACGAAAGATAAAAAACACAAACATCCACACGACGGCGCATGGCTTCGTAAATATCCGTTAAATGACGATAATTGTTTTGTGAAATTGTCGTCAGAGAGGCCACAAGCGGCAGGTCTGTTTTTTTTATCAACTTCTCTTCCCGCACTGCGTCTAAAGCGGCAGTGATGGTGGAAAAGCTGTCGCCGCCCGCTCCCGACGAACGGCGGATGCTGTTGTGCGAAGCCGCGTCGTAACCGTCCACGGAAACTTGCAGAAGAAACATCGGCGCGGCCACTATGCGCGCGGCGGAAGAAGCGATGCGGCTGCCGTTGGTGGCAATGGAGACGGGCAGTTTCATAGCCGTGCAAGTTTCAATCAGTTCCAAAATACCCGGATAGAGCATCGGCTCGCCGCCCCAAAAATAAACGAGCGGATGATGGCCGTGGCGCGAGAGATCTTGAAACAATTCAATGTAACGTTGATAAGGAATTTCTTGCGCCTTGAGCGTTTTCAAATCTTTTTTTAGCAAATAGCCATTCTCGCCCCATTGGCCGCACATTGTGCAGCGAAGGTTGCACATGTCGGTCAATCGCAAGCTGACGCGACGGATTTTGTTGGCGCGACCTTCTTTAAAATTCGGATAAAGATGATTGAAGAGCCATTTTTCGCACTGAAGTTTCGCAAGTTTTGCGCCAATCCACGGCCTTTTGGCAAAGCGCAAAAAATATTTTAACACCACTTCGGGCGAGACCATACTGCGTTTGTTTTTATTCATAGCCTAAAATCTGTTGAACGATTTGTTTCGGCGCATCCGCTAGACGCGCATGAGAAAAAGTTTTTTTTAGATCCTCGTATTGATCCAGCTGCTCCAACCATTCACGAATGATTTGTCCTAATTGAAACGGACGGGAAAGTTTCATGGCAATGCCTCGTTCGATAAAATAACCAAGGGTGAGATGCTCTTGCGGCATGACGCCGCCGATGGCGTTAAAAAGAATCGGACAACCGGCTTGCAGCGCCTCCGCGGAAGTGCTCATGCCGCCGCGTGTGACAACGGCGAAAGAAATTTGCAACAGGCGGTTCATCTCTTTTGAAAAAGGCAAAATACAAAGCTTGAAATGAGGATTGTGCGCGCGCCACTCGTTGAGCTGTGCATGCGCATGAACATTAAGACCGCAAAGTGCGACGGCTTGAATTTCTTTTTCAAACGGCTTGATCGCTTCTAAAAAAGAAAGATGATTTTCCGCGCCCGCGCCGCCTGTGGCCAAGAGAAGGATTTTGCGATCGGGATCAAGTTGCAATGTTTGAGAAATGTAGGCTTTCCTTTTTTCCTTGTTCAAAGGGGGGTTGTAAAAATTTCTGCGCAATAACGGCCCGCCGCATACTGCGCGCCCCGGAGGCATACCGCGCCGCACGGCCGCTTGAACAGTTTCCCGTGTGAGGCCGATAAAAAGGTCGGCGCGAGGATTCACCCAATTGCGGCTGAATCCGTACCCATCCTGAAACTCGCCGCAATAAGTGACGCAACGCACGTTTCTGCCTAAAATTTTTCGCGCGGTTTCAAAATACCCCTTGTTCAAACAGTCGTGCACGCTTAACACGACGTCCGGCTGAAATTCCTCAAGCAATTTTTTATAATACCTGAAGCCGACAGAAAGCATTCCACAATCCAACAACTCTTTCCATTCGACCAGATTCCAATAAACGTGATGAAACCACGGCGCTTTTTGTTGGATGTAATTATAGAAACGCACGCCCGCGTCATAAAAGGGGCTGGAATTTTCCAGCGTTTGATCAATTTTCACTTGGCAGGCTTCGCCGCGCAAGAACGACGCCCACTCGCAAAAAGCCCGCGCTTCAGCGTCATGCCCACCGCCCGTGCTAGAAGTCAAAATCAACACACGTTGATTTTTTTGAGAAATGACGGCGTTTGGTGTCATGGTTGAAGAAAATACTGTTAAGCTTTGTAAAGATTCGTTAAAGGCGTTGGGATAAGATTGCGCGTGTCCACGATGGGTATTTTGAAGCGCGTAAAATCAATTTTTTTAAAAGCGTCGTGAGCTGTCGCAATCAAAAGAAGATCAAAATCTTCGCTGATGAGCGTTGATAATCTCCCTGCAAAACGGCTGTGTTGACGAGAGGGACGGATGACAGGAATGAAGGGATCGTGATAACTAACGCGCGCGCCTTTTTCTTCCAATTTTTCCATCAAAATATACGACGGCGACTCGCGATCGTCATCCACATTGGCTT
Source organism: bacterium (assembly GCA_043805085.1). Classification (GTDB taxonomy): domain Bacteria; phylum Verrucomicrobiota; class Verrucomicrobiia; order Methylacidiphilales; family Verrucolacustridaceae; genus JAZDII01. The sequence continues at coordinate 29,344 of JAZDII010000055.1, read as the reverse complement.
TGTAAGCAAGACCCAAAAGCAAAATGCGCGCGCCTTTCAACGGCTTGCCGAAATTGTTCAACGCTTCCGCCACGCGATTCACAACGAAATCCTGCATCACCGTGTTAATTTCTCCAGCCAGTTCAATAAACCGCGTCGTCGCGCCGCACTCGCGCGCTTTCCACGTTAAATAAAACGGATCAATGGGAATGCAATGCCCGCCCCAACCCGGCCCCGGATAAAACGGCATGAATCCGAACGGCTTGGTCTTAGCGGCTTCAATCACTTCCCAAATATCAATCCCCATTTTTGTGAAAGCGACTTTGAGTTCATTGACTAAAGCGATGTTCACGCTGCGGAAAATGTTTTCCAAGAGCTTCGCCGCTTCCGCGACGCGACAGGAAGAAACGGGAACAACGCGTTCCACGATGCTCGCGTAAAGAGCCTTGGCTCGTTCGAGACAAGCGGGCGTGAAGCCCCCCACCACTTTGGGAATAGAGCGCAAACGGATTGCCGGATTGCCCGGATCGCAACGTTCCGGTGAAAACGCCAAAAAGAAATCTTTGCCTGCAACCATGCCGGATTTTTTTTCCAACACAACGCGCAGGTCGTCTTCCGTTGTGCCGGGATACGTCGTAGATTCAAGGACAACAAGGCATCCCTTTTTCAGATGAGGAGCCATCGCCTCGCCGGTTTGAAGAATATAAGAAAGATCCGGTTCTCTATTTTTTGTCAACGGCGTCGGCACGCAAATGACGACGGCATCCATTTCACGAACGAGAAAAAATTCCGCGCTGGCTTGAAATCTCTTGGCGGCGAGTTGCCCTTGTATCTCTTCGCTCGGAATATGGCCGATGTAACTGCGCCCTTCGTTCAGAGCCTTCACCTTGACCAAGTCAATGTCCAATCCCAAAACATCCGCGCCTGAACACGCAAATTCCAAGGCCAATGGGAGCCCCACGTAACCCAATCCAACAACGGCGATTTTCATGACGATGCTTGCGGTTTCAGCCCCAATTCACGAAGCAACGTCATATCGTCCGATTCCTTAGCGTTGTCCGCAGTGAGAAGTTTTTCACCGAAAAAGATAGAGTTTGCTCCGGCGAAAAAACAAAGCGCTTGGGCTTCGCGCGAAAGTTTGGAGCGTCCCGCCGAAAGCCTCACGCGCGTTTTGGGTAAAGCAACGCGCGCTGTCGCAATCATGCGCACAACGTCAAACACGTCCATCGGCAACTGATTTTCCATGGGCGTTCCGGCGACCGGCGAAAGAATGTTGATCGGCACGCTGCCCGGAGGAGGATCAAAACCGCGCAAAATATCCAACATCTTCAATCGGTCTTCCACCTTTTCTCCCATGCCGATGATGCCGCCGCAACAAAGAGAAATGCCCGCTTTTTGAACGGCGCGAATCGTGCGCAAGCGATCGCCAAAAGAATGAGAACCGACGACGTTGGAATAATAATCAGGGCTGGTGTCAATGTTGTGATTGTAAGAAGTCAGACCGGCTTCTTTGAGCCGTCGCGCAGCTTCCTCGCTCAATTCTCCCAACGTGACGCACGCTTCAATGCCGCACTGGCTCACCGCGCGCACGGTTTCCAACACGGACTCAAAACGCGGGTCGTTTTCCCGAACGCCCTTCCAAGCCGCTCCCATGCAGAAACGCGCCGCGCCCTCTTCTTTCGCTCGTTTGGCAAAAGGAAGAATCTCTTCCGTCGTCATCAATTTACCCGCCTCAACGCCGGTCTTGTAATGCGCGCTTTGGGAGCAGTAACCGCAGTCCTCGCTGCATCCGCCGGTTTTAATGCTCAACAAACGGCAGAGTTGAATTTCGTCCTCTTTCCAGTGTTGCAAAAAAACGCCGCGCGCCTGCTGCAAGAGCTTGAAGAGAGGCTGATGATAAATGATTTTCAAATCGTCCGACACGTCACCCTCCCCCCACTATGCGAATGAATTCCAGCCGATCGCCCTCCGCAAGCGTCGTCTGCGGATATTCTTCGCGCAAGACAACCTTGCCGTTGCGTTCGACTAAAGTTGCGTTTGGAGACAAACCTAGTTCTTCGATAAGCTGAAGCAGTCCTGTTGCTGAAGCAACGCGGCGCGGCTGGCTGTTGACAACAATTGAAATGGTTTTCATGTCGAGCAAAAAGAAAGCGCATGATCCCAATCTTTCCAAACGGGATCAAGACCTTGTTCGCGCAAGCGCGCGACAAATTCCTCCACGGTTCTATCGTCGGAAATCGCAAACTGCTCTCCGGCGGTTGTTTTTTGTTCAACATTCAAAGCGTATCCGCCCGGCTCGGTTTGCGAACCGGCGCTCGCCAGCGTGACGCCGAGCTGCATTAATCCATCGCGCACACGCGGAGCTTCCCGCGTGGAAAGCACAATACCGGCTTGAGGAAAACAGATGCGCAAAGCACAAATCAGTTGCGTGTATTCTTTATCGCTCAATTCGACTCGCGGTTGGAAGCCGCCCGAAGCAGGACGCAAGCGCGGCAGGGAAATTGTCAAAAACGCTTTCCAGCACCGCTTCAGCAAATACTCCGCATGCGCGGCCAAAGCAATCGTCTCCTCGCGCCAGTCCCAAAGCCCAAGCAATGCGCCGATGCCGATGCGCCGAAAACCCGCCTCATAAGCGCGTTCGGGGCAGTCCAAGCGCCATTCAAAATTTTTCTTCGGCCCAGACGGATGCAACTCCGCGTAAGCGGCGCGTTGGTAAGTTTCCTGATAGACCACCAATCCCTCCGCGCCTGCTTCGACGACGGAACGATATTGCTCCGTCTCCATCGGCCCTACTTCAAGGGAAATAGAGGAAGCGTAAGGTTTCAAGCGTCGGACACATTCGCTTAAATAAGACGGCGAAACTCGCTGCGGATGCTCGCCAGCGACGAGGAGGATGTTGCGAAATCCTTTTTGGAATAAATGCCGCGCCTCGGCCTCCGCTTGTTCCGGTGTCAAAGTAACGCGCGGGATGTCATTCCGCCGCGCAAAGCCACAATACGCGCAATTGTTGACGCATTCGTTGGAAAGATAGAGAGGCGCAAAAAGCCTCATCGTTCGGCCAAAATACTGGCGCGTCAATCGTTGAGCCTCACGCGCCATACCCTCCAAATCAGCATCCGGCTGCAACAACCGCTCAAACCTTTTCACTAAAGGACTGCGGTTGAAAGAAATTATATCTAACATCTGCACAAATGACATATTCTTCTAAAATTAAATTGAAGAGTATCCAGCGTGGCTACTTTTTAATGGCAACGCTTTAAATGCCTGTTAAGAAGCCAATAATTAACTGGTAATGCGGCAATATATCCAGCAGGAACACCCGCTGCGAGACCAAACCAAAAAATCGGCGCCATTACAGAAGTAACATTAATTCCTCCGACAAAATAATCCACACCATTCATAGCAACTTCCATCACCGCAATGGATACCACTTCCCCTAGCCAGACAATTCGCCATGCTTGCTTAAAAGGGATTTTTTCTCGTTTTATTAAAGGCAACACCGCAAGAAAAAGCCCGACAAAAAACGCTAGCAAGGTAGCCAAACCCATAGTCGGCCAAACTCCAAAAGCAAAACTGACGCTAATGACGAGTCCCAAAATTTCGCCGATTGTACATCCAATCAAACAATGAAGAGTAACATAAGCCGATGTAATCCATGGTGATTGTTGATTGTGCTGATGCGTATGCTCCTTTTGATGACGTGTCATAACATTTTATTTTAACAAGAAATGAGGCCTTTGCAAAGCCTATTGACCAAGAAAAGAGGTAAGAGGACTGGTGGGAGACGCTCCCCGCCGCGTCGAGGGCAAGCCCATTTCATAAGCCGCGCGTCCCGCTTCCACAGCCGCGCGAAAGGCACGCGCCATGCGCGGCGGATCATCCGCAACGGCAATCGCCGTGTTGATCAACACGCCGTCCGCGCCCATTTCCATAGCCTCGGCAGCGTGGGAAGGCGCGCCAAGACCGGCATCCACAATGACCGGAATAGATGCTTGCTCGATGATGATTCCAATCTGCGCGCGTGTCTCCAAGCCGCGATTAGAGCCGATCGGCGAGCCGAGAGGCATCACCGCCGCGACTCCGACATCCTCCAGTCTCTTTGCCAACACAGGATCGGCATTAATATAAGGCAACACGACAAAACCTTCCCGAACGAGCATTTCCGCCGCTTTGAGCGTTTCCACAGGATCGGGTAAAAGATAACGAGGATCGGGATGAATTTCCAATTTGACCCACTTGGGCAGCCCCGCCGCCGCGCCCAGCCGCGCCAACCGCGCCGCCTCCTCCGCGTTCATCGCGCCGCTTGTGTTAGGCACGATGAGATATTTTTTCGGATCAATATCCTTCAAAATATCGGCAGAAGGATCGTCCTTGCCTGACAAATCCGCGCGCCGCAACGCCACAGTCACCATATCCGTTCCACTCGCCTCAAGCGTCTCCTTCATCACTTGCGACGACGCGAATTTTCCCGTTCCAATCAATAAACGCGAATGGAACGTTTTGTCGGCGATTTTGAGGGGTTGAATTGATAATTCATCCAAATTCATTCCAGCAAGTGTAATGCCTAACGCGGTTAAAGAGCAAGGGACTGCTTTCGCGCGTAAAAACATTTTGATAGTCTCGCGCAAAGAAACATTCAAAATGGATTTGTTATGAACTCGGACGTTATCATCGCCCTTTCAACGCCGCCGGGCAGCGCGGCGCTCGCCTTGCTGCGTGTGAGCGGCAAGGAATGCCATAACATTGCGCGGCGTCTTGCGCGTCTGAAAGAAGAAGATTTGCCCATCCGCCACGTCACGCACTGCCGCTTGTTCGATGGGGATGAGATGCTGGACGACGTCGTGCTTTCTCTTTGGCAAGCGCCGTCTTCTTACACCGGCGAGGATATGGCGGAGATTTGTTGTCACGGAAATATGCTCATCGTCGAGCGCATCATCCAAGCGTGGATCAAGGAGGGCGCGCGGATGGCGCGGCCCGGCGAGTTCACCGAGCGCGCTTTTCTCAACGGCAAAATAGACCTCACTCAAGCCGAGGCGGTGATGGATTTGATTCAAGCGAAAAGCGAACGCGCCTTGCGCGCCGCTCAACGCATTCAAGAAGGCGCGTTGGGCAAAGTCATCATGGCGCAGCGCGAATCGCTGCTGCAGCTTCTTGCGCACCTTGAGGCCTACATTGATTTTCCCGAAGAAGACATCCAACCGGAAACGGGAGAAATGTTTTTACAAAAAATCACCTCTCTTCAACAAAACGTGGCCGCCCTCATCGGCACGGCGGATGAAGGGCGCAAGCTGCGCGAAGGCATGCGCGTCGCGCTCGTCGGCGCGCCGAATGCCGGTAAATCCACTCTGCTGAATGCCCTGCTCGGACACGAACGCGCCATTGTCAGCGAGCATCCGGGGACAACGCGCGACACGGTGGAAGAATCTATTTTGCTTGAAGGTATTCAAGTGCGCTTCATTGACACAGCGGGCTTGCGTGAGCTTCAGGACGACGACGGCAGTCATCATCACATTGAAAAACTCGGCATGGAACGAACGAAGAAAGCCATGCAAAACGCTGATCACGTTCTTTACCTGATAGACGGCTCTTGCCCTGTGGAAGCGGAAACAAACGGAAACGCGCCGCAAATTATTTGTGTCACAAAATGCGATTTACCATCCGCTTGCTCCGTCAAAGGGCTGCGCATTTCCGCGCTCACCGGAGAAGGCTTGGATGCGTTGAAACGCGAGATTGTGAAAAAATTGAACCTTGCTGAAACGCTTCAATCGCGGGAAATCGTCGCCGTCAATGCGCGTCACGAAACCCTGCTGCGCGAAGCGGCGGCGGCCTTGGAACGTGCCCGCGACGCCGCATCGGCAAAGGCTCCGCCGGAGATCGTCAGCGCCGATTTGCGGCAAGCGTTGCGCTCCATTGGTGAAATCGTCGGTGAAGCAACCAATGAAGATGTGCTTGACCGCCTTTTTCAAACGTTTTGCATAGGTAAATGATTTATCGTCTTTTACGCCCTCTTTTCTTCCAGACTAATCCTGAATGGATTCACCGCGTCGTCATGCGCATGTTGGAGCATACGCCGATGGCGGCTTTCCTCACCTGCGGACGCGCCGCGCCGCGTCAACCGGTGAAGCTTTGGAATCTGACGTTTCCCAATAGGCTTGGCTTGGCTGCCGGTTTCGACAAAGACGCAGAAGCCTTGCGCGCTTGGAAAAATCTTGGCTTCGGCCATGTGGAGATCGGCACCGTCACGCCGCGCCCGCAAGCAGGCAATCCCAAGCCGCGCCTCTTTCGCTGTCCTCAACAAGAAGCCATTATCAACCGAATGGGATTTAACAACAAAGGCGTGGATTTCATGGCGGAAAAACTGCGTGCTTATCGCAAGCGATACACGACGGATGATTTTGTCATCGGCATTAACATCGGGAAAAACAAAGACACGCCGCTCGAACAAGCCGCCGAGGATTATCTTTATTGTTTCAAAAAACTCGCCGAATTAGGCGATTTTTTTGTCATCAACGTCAGCTCGCCCAACACGCCGGGCTTGCGCAGTTTGCAACAGCCGGAATTGCTTCGTCCCATCTTCTCCGCTTTGCAAGCGGCCAATGATTCCAACAAACCCATCCTCGTCAAAATCGCGCCGGACTTAGAGTTAGCGGAAATTGCGGCGATTTTGGAAACAGCCATCGCCCATCGCATTGCAGGCGTCGTCGCCACGAACACGACAATCGACCACTCTTCTGTCGCACTCCACGAACAAGGAGGCTTGAGCGGGCGTCCTCTTGCAAAAAAGAGCACGGACATCATCCGCTTTATTCACCAAGAAACAAAAGGGCAACTGCCGATCATCGGCGTGGGCGGCGTTTTCACGCGAGACGATTTTCAAGAAAAACTCGACGCCGGAGCAACGCTTGTTCAAGTCTATACAGGCTTTATTTATCAAGGCCCGCTCATTGCTCATCATGTTCTGAAGCAACCTTGACAAAGACTGCGACACTCTTTTAATTACGCCCATGAATGACGCTTCCCGCCTACCGTTGACCATTGAGGATTCTGCACAAGACCTCATTGATCGAATGGCGGAGGGCGACGAGCAAGCGGAGCGTATCGCAAAAAAAATGCTCGGTCACAAAACGCCTATGGGCGCTTACGCGCTCGTTAAAATGGGAGGCAAAAAGGAAGACGGCGGCAGAAACGTGCGCGGCGGGCAACTCGTCGCCGCGCTGGATTACTGCGCAGGCAGCATTGAACAACTCGTCTCAACCGTTCATTCGCGCGATAAACAAACCGTTCAAGGCCTGATTCATTACATCAATGAACAATGTCCGGGTAACGTCGCCGCCATTGGAATCAATTTTCCAAATTAAATCGGCAATGCGTCCGATGTTCCTTATTATTGCATCATGAAAAAGAATTTCCCCATTCTTGTGACCGACTTTGACGGCACGATGGCGCGCCAAGATTTTTACCAACTCGTTCGAGCCAATTTTACGTTCCGCGAAGATTATTGGCAGGAATATCTCGACGGCAAGTTGACGCATTTTGAAGCGCTGGCGCGTTATTTTCGTGACATCCGTTGCGATGAAAAAACAATCGAAGCGTTGTTGCCTCAAATGGAATTTGACGCCGACGCGCCAGCCGCCATTCGGCAATGGGAAAGCAAAGGCGGACGCATCGTCGTCGTGTCGGCGGGTTGCGAATGGTATATCCGCAAAATTTTGGCCGCGCATCATCTGTCGCTTGAATTATATGCCAATCCCGGCACGTTTCATGCTGCAACAGGGTTAATCATGACACAGCCAACGCCATCCCCTTACTTTTGCCAAGACAGAGGCGTGAATAAAGAAGCCGTTGTCCAAGACATGTTAAAGCTAAGCGACCGCGTGAGTTTTGCCGGCGACGGCATTCCTGATTTTGAAGCAGCGATGCTCGTCGCTCCCTCACGCCGATTCGCGCGCGGCTGGCTCGCCGAACGTTTGAAAAAAGAAGGCCACGCCTTTCAACCTTTTGAAAAATGGTCTGAAATTATTCCGCGCTTGCTTCAAGAATTATGATTCCCCAACGCCAAATTTCCATCCCCACCCTTGTGCGCATCAAGCCTAAAGCCATTGAGCGCATCGGCATTTACATGCGAAGAAGCGGTTTTGACCGCGTGGCTTTTCTTTACAGCGATGACCTCACGCCATCTCTTTTAGACAAGGCGCGCGAAGCCCTCTCCAAGGAACACATCCGCACCAGTCACACTTGCGCCGTGAGTTCCAATGACGTGGAACAGGCGCGCAATCTCATTCCCGCCTTCGCCGCAGAAACGCGCGCAGTCATCGGGTTCGGCGGCGGTAAAGCTCTGGACATCGCTAAATACGCCGCGTCTCTCGCAAAATTACCCTACCTCGCCGTTCCCACGTCTCTGTCCAATGACGGATTTTGCAGCCCCCAAGCCAGCTTGACGGAACAAGGCGCGAGGAAAGCTTTTCCCGCGGCCACGCCCTTCGGCATCGTTGTTGACACGGAAGTGTGCTTGCAAGCGCCGAAATTTCTTTGGTTCGCCGGCATGGGCGATTTGGTCTCTAAAATCACCGCCGTGGCGGATTGGAAACTGGCTTTTCATCGCAAAGGAACGCCCGTGGATGATTTGAGCGCGCTTTTGTCGGACGCCACCGTTTTCCAATTTCTTGCCCGACCGACGCATGATCTGGAAGGTGTCCGCCTTCTCGCCACCGCTCTGATGATGAACGGCGTGGCAATGGCCATCTGCGGCTCATCCAGACCGGCAAGCGGCAGCGAACATCTCATTTCCCATGCGCTCGACCGCATCTCCCCTCGCCCGTCTTTGCACGGCTTGCAAGTCGGCGTGGCGACTTATTTGGTGAGTGCTCTACAAAACAATCGTCAAGAAACCATCCGCGATCTTCTTGAAAAAACCGGTTTTTGGGAGTTGATCCAAAAGAAACCTTTCGACAAAAAACTCTGGCAACAAGCGATTCCCCTCGCCCCAAGCATCAAACAAAATTATTACACCATCCTGTCCGAACCCGGGAAAATAGAGGAAGCTCTGAAAATTCTGGAGACAGACGAAATGCTGAAGCGGTGTTTGATTTAAAAGGCCGCCCTAGACGCGGAGCAACGCCCCGCATCTAGGGAACTCATTTAAACTAGACGGATATTTTAGCCTACTCTTCCCCGCGCATAACGATGGCGGAATGAAAAACCTGTTCTGTGGGAACGGCGATGGCTGGAACTTCTTCTTCTTGAGAAACCATGCGGCGAGGAGGATTGGGATTCCTCAAACGCCACAGGCTGGCCTGAATCAGCTTTGACAAAAGGATGATCCTGCATGACAGGAATCGTTTGGCGGATCAGCTTTTGAATATTCCGCAAATTGATTCTTTCTCCTGCGGAACAAAAAGCGATGGCCAAACCTTCCGCTCCAGCTCGAGCTGTGCGGCCAATACGGTGCACGTAAGATTCCGGCTCATGGGAAATGTCGTAGTTCACCACCAGCGAAATGCCTTTGACATCAATGCCGCGCGCCGCGATGTCGGTTGCCACTAGCACCCGCACGGCTCCTGTCCTGAAACTTTGCAACGCGCGTTGACGCGCTCCTTGAGACTTGTTGCCATGAATCGCCTCTGCCGCCACGCCGTCACGAATCAAACGTTCCGCCAAACGGTTGGCGCCATGCTTGGTTTGCATAAAGACCAACACCAACCCCTCTGTATGCTTTTCTAAGAAATGCAACAGCAAGGGGTGCTTGTCAGCGCGATCCACAAAACACACGCGCTGCTCAATCTTCTCCACGGTGGTAGCCACCGGCGTCACAGCGATGCGGACAGGCTGATCGAGAAAACTGTTCGCCAGTTCCTCAATCGCCGAGGGCATCGTAGCCGAAAAAAGCAGCGACTGCCTTTTTGGAGGAAGCTTCGACAGGATGCGCTTGACGTCATGAACAAAGCCCATGTCCAACATGCGATCGGCTTCATCCAACACAAAAGTTTCAACGTCATCAAACCGCACGTCTCCATGCTGGGCAAGATCAAGCAAGCGGCCTGGCGTAGCGATGAGAATATCCACACCGCGACGAAGCTCGCTCACTTGCGCGCCATACCCTACACCGCCGAAGACCACCGCCGTGCGAAAGGCCAAGTGTTTTCCGTAGGTGACAAAACTTTCGCGGATTTGAACTGCCAACTCGCGCGTTGGCGCCAGAATCAGCGCACGCGGCTTATGAGGCTGGCGTTGAATCGGACGCGCGGCAAAACGATGCAAAATAGGCAAAGCAAATGCCGCCGTTTTACCCGTGCCTGTTTGCGCAATGCCGATCAAATCCTTTCCCTGCAAAAGATGCGGGATGGCCTGCGCTTGGATCGGCGTGGGTTGCGAATAATTTTTTTCAACCAAAGCGCGTTGCAAAGGTTCTGTTAATTGAAGAGCGGCAAAACCGCTATTTTCTTCACTTGTTATCATTTTCATAATATTGAGAAAGCCGTCTGCATATCAAAACGCAGTCAGCAAATGGCAATTTAATGCCTTTTTCCGTTCAGGAAAACCGATGAAACATTGTTCCCTGAACTATCTCTCATCGAAAAGACAACGAAGGGGCTAAAAACTGATCATTAAGATCAATACATGGCAGACATGATGCCTGCAATAAGCTGCGAGCAATTTGCCAGAAGATCACAGAAGGTCAAGTAAAATGTTGTTCGTCAAACATTTTGTCCGGCAGCGAAGCCGGAAGCCCATGCCCATTGGAAATTATATCCGCCGAGATGTCCCGTTACATCCACCACTTCTCCGACAAAATAAATTCCGGGCGCGCGCTTGGATTCCATTGTTTTAGACGACAATTCTCCGGTGTCCACGCCGCCCACGGTCACCTCCGCCTTTTCATATCCCTCGGTGTCATCGGGAAAAAGCTCCCAATGATGCAAGTGGAGGGCAATCTCTCGCAGTCTTTTAGTTGAAATATGGTTCATTTGCGTCGAAAGCGGAAGTGCGTCGCGCCACACTTGCACAACGCGACGAGGCAAGCGCTGGCTTAAAGCCCCGCCCAACTCCGCTCTCTCTTGCTGCTTCGCCAACAGCCATTCTTCCATGTCGGTGTCGGGGAATAAATCAATTTTGATAGGCTCGCCCTTTTTCCAATAAGACGATATTTGCAAAATGGCGGGGCCGCTCACCCCTCGATGTGTGAACAAAATATTTTCGCGGAATTTTCTTTTACCGCAAGAAACCAACGCATCCACTGAAACGCCGCTCAACTCGCCGAAAACCCGTAAATTTTCCTTCGGCAACACAAGCGGCACAAGACCCGGCCTCACTTCTGTGACTTTTAAACCAAACCGCCTTGCGATGCGATAACCTAAATCGCTTGCTCCAAGTTTGGAAAATGACAACCCTCCCGTGGCCACCACCACGCGCTCGCTTTCCATCACGCCGCCGTTAGTGCGCACGCGAAAACACTCTCCGCGCTCCACATCCTCCACGCGGGTGTGAAGGGAAATCCGCACCCCGGCCGCCTCGCACTCCTGCAAAAGCATGGCAATGATTTGACGCGAGCTTTCGTCACAGAACAGTTGCCCCAGCTTTTTTTCGTGGTGAACAATCCCGTGGCGTTCCACCCAAGCCACCATGTCCTGCGGAGTGAACCGCGCGAGCGCCGATTTGCAGAAATCCGCGTGACCAGAGAGATAATTTTCCGGCGAAGCGTGCAGATTAGTGAAGTTGCAACGGCCTCCGCCGGAGACGAGGATTTTTCTTCCCACGCGCTCGCCATGCTCCAACACAAGAGTCCGCCGCCCGCATTTTGCGGCGGTAATCGCGCACATCAGACCGGCGGCTCCCGCCCCAATTACTATCACATCCGCATCCACAAACTCCATGGCATCTGACAGCACGAAAACGCGCAAGAAAAAACGAAATGATTTACCTTCCGCCTTGAATTTGACAAAATCCCCCGCAGCCGTTCTCCATTAACACGCGGTCCCGTAGCTCAGATGGACAGAGCAGAGGTTTCCTAAACCTTTGGTCGGGCGTTCGACTCGCCCCGGGACCAGTATTTACACGCCGGAAAGGTAACGTTGCGCGACTTCTTCCACGGTTCCGGAGCAAATGGTTTGACCGTGATTGATCCACACGGCGCTTTGGCAAAGTCTTTGGATGGTATGCAAATCATGAGAAATCAGCACGACGGTTTTGCGGCCCAAAAAACGCTCGTGCAACGCCTTGGCGGATTTTTCCTGAAACGCGGCGTCGCCCACGGAAAAAACTTCGTCGAGCAAAAGAACGTCCGGCTCTGTTTCCAGCGCGACGGAAAAGCCGAGGCGCGAAATCATGCCGCTTGAATAAGTGTAAATCGGTTGGTCAAAAAAATCGCCGAGTTCGGAAAATTCCTGAATGCGCCCCAGCCGCTTGGCAATGGTCTGATAATGCAACCCCAGCAACATGCCGCTCATCAGCGCATTTTCCCTGCCGGTCAAGTTCGATTCAAAACCCACGCCGAGGGAAAGCAAAGAAAAACGCATGGAATCGTTTCTCAACATTTTCCCGCGATCATGACTAATAATGCCAGCGATGAGCTTCATCAACGTGCTCTTGCCCGCGCCGTTGGAACCGAGAACGCCGAGCGATTCGCCCTCGTGAAGATCAAGGCTCACATCCTTCACAGCCCAAAAATAGCGGCTGCCGGACATTTTGCGTTTCAAGCGGTATTTCACGCCGACATTTTGAAGCTGCAAAATCGGCGCGTTCATGGAGAAACCTTCGGCAAAGCGAGATCAAGTTTATCCAAGATGAAAAGGCCGACGAGGCTTAAGCCCAAGCCAATGCCGCAAACGTAGCCAAGCTGCCCCCAGTTCGGCCATGCCGCTTGGAGCACGACGGCGCGATAGGCTTCGATCAAAACCGCCACGGGATTGAGATAAAAAATGCCGCGCACGTTTCCGGGAACGCTGCTTCCCGTAAAGAAAACGCCGGAAACGAACATGAGCAGTCGCATGAAAGCGTCCACCACCGTTGCGCCATCGCGGAAGTAAGGAATCAAAGCGGCGAGCGGCAAACTCACTCCTAAAATGAAAAGGAATTGAGCAAGCATGATGAGAGGCAAGGCCAAAAGCGTCCAATGCGGAGGAGTGTGCAACAACGTGAAAAAAAGCAACAACGCCGAAAAAGCGCAGAGAAATTTCCATGTGCTGTTGAGAATGCTGATCAGCGGCAAAAGGATTTTAGGCAGATACACTTGTTGCAAAAGGCCGAGCTTGCCGATGATGGACGTCATGGACATGGACACGGAAGTGGAGAACCATTGAAAAACAAAAGTGCCGACGAGCAGGAACGGCAAAAACTTGGGGTCTCTGTTTTTGAAAAGAACGGTGAAAACAAAATAAAGCGTCAAAGCGTTGATCAACGGTTCAAGAAACCACCACAACATGCCGATGCAGTTTTTTTCAATTTCCGAGCGCAAGCTGGCGTAAGCTTGGTAGCGCGCGATGTGGAGGTAGCGGTAAAGCTTTAACCACGCGTGGCGCAAGAACTCGAACGGATGAGGTCGTGTCATAAAAGCAAAAGTCTAATCCACCCGCCGACGACTTTCAATAATCACTCCGTCCTTCATCTCGTGCGTCCAATCGCACTGCAAAGCAATGGCAGGATTATGCGTAACCAAAAGCAACGCTTTTTGGCGCGTGTGAACAAGTTGCCTCAACAAACGAAAAACGCGCTCCGAATTAGCCGTGTCTAAGTTGCCCGTCGGCTCATCCGCTAAAATAACGGGCGGATCATTAGCCAACGCGCGCGCGATGGCGACGCGTTGTTGCTCGCCGCCGGAAAGATGGCGGCTGGGGCGGTTGATTTTATTTTCCAGCCCGACGGATTTCAACAAGCTGGCAGCGCGCTCTTTCATTTCTTCGGGAGCAAGTTTTCCGAGACGGCGCATGGGAATCATGACGTTTTCAAGAGCAGTAAAATCTTGAAGCAAAAAGTGAAATTGAAAAATAAAGCCAAGCCATTCATTCCGTCTGTGAGAAAGCGTTTCATCATCCAAATGCGCGATGGATTCGCCGTGAATCTCCATCGTGCCGCCGTCCGCAACATCAAGCAAACCGAGAATGTAAAGCAGCGTGCTTTTGCCGCAGCCCGACGGCCCCACAACGGCGTGAACGCTGCCGGGATGCAGCTCCAGCGAAACGCCGCGCAACGCATGAATGCGGTTTTCCTCGACGCCTAAATAACGCTCGATGCCGTCGCATTTTAAGCAAGGCGCGCTCATTGTCCCGACCCCCTTAAAATATGCACAGGAGGAATGCTCGCCGCCCGCCGCGCGGGAAAATAGCGGCGGCAAGCACGGCAATAAAAGCGATCATTATCGCGGAAACATAATGCCACGCGCTCCAACTAACAACAAAGTGATCGGCGTAAAGAATACCGCGAATTTTGAGAGGGATGAGAGAAATTCCGTAAGTCAACGCCGCTCCTAAAACCGCTCCTAATAAAGAACCAAGGGCGGCGATGAGAATGCCTTGCCAAAGAAAAATCGCAAGGATGTCGCGCCGCCGGTAACCCATAGAACGCAAAATGGCGATCTCGCGCACCTTGTCCAGAACCGTCAAGGTGAGAACATTAAAAATGCCGAATCCGGCGAGCAGGATGATCAATGAAACCGTAATGGCTGCGGAAACTCTTAGCGTTTTGAAAACTTGCAGATTACCCTTTTCTCTTTCCTGCCAAGAACGGGAACGATGATGAAAAAGCCGCTCGAAATGCTCCGCAATTTGCGGAGCGCGATCAGGATTTCTCAAACGCACGATAATGGTGGAGGCTGCGGAAGGTTTATCCAAAAGGCTCTGGGCGATTTTGATGTGGGTGTAAGCGCAAGAACTATCAATCATGTTCACGCCTGAACGAAAAATAGCGGCGACGGAAAATGTTTTTTTACTCCCGTCCACCGCCGTCAACACCACATTGTCGCCCGACTTGACCTGTAATTTATCCGCCAACAAAGAACCAAGAATGACGGCAAAGGGATGCGAACGGAAATGATTGATGCTGCCGGCGATAATTTGATCGTGAAGAGAAGTCGTCTGCAAATGATAACGCAAATCAATGCCTTCCAAACGGACGATTTCCGTTTGAAAGCTACTCGTGATGCTGATGCTGCCATGCACAACAGGCGCCGCTCCCAACACACTGGAAAAAGAGCGCGCCATGCGGATGACGCGGTAAGGATCATCAATGCCATCGTAATACTTTCTGCGTTGCTGGCCGCTGCCGACGACAAGCGAGTCCGTTCCTTCAAACTGCGTGTAACGCGATTGAAAACGGTCGCTGATGACAATAGACCCTCGGCTGCCAAGAACGGTTTGGACAAAGTATTCTTCGAAACCCTGCGTCTGCGCCTGCGCGCAGATGAAAAAAGCCACGCCGCAGACAACGCCGATCATGCTCGTCACAAACGCGCGCTTTCGGCTGACGATGAAGCGCAGAGCGATATAAAAAGCCGGCGTCATGCTTCAATTAACGCTCTGCAGCGCGGTTGACAAGAATAGGCCGCACGCGCTGGCCGGGCGCGAATAAATCCTGATCGGCCACAATCACCCAATCTCCCTCTTTTAACCCCTCTAAAATTTCCGCCGTTTCTAAACTTTGATAACCCACCTTCACCACCCTCGGCGTGACGATTCCCTTTTCCACCACAAGCACGCGATCGGCCATCAATGCGCGCGTTGGAATGAGCAAGCTGTTTTCACGCTCGCCAAGAATGATGTTCATCTCTCCCGTCATGCCAGCCATTAAATTCGACGGCGGATTATCCATGTTTAAAATCACGCTGTAGCGATTCGCGCCAGCGTCGTTGGCGGGTAAAATGGAACTTAAGACAACGTCAAATTCTTGATTGGCGAAGGAGTAAAGCTTGACCTTGGCTTTCATGTCAGGACGCAAACCGCCGACATCTTCCTCATTCACCTCGCCCAAAACATAAGTGTTATTGACGGCAACGGTGAAAATCGGCGCATTTTCCAACACAAGCTCGCCGTCCACGCTCTGCACGGCGGTCAGCACGCCGTCAATGGGCGCCTTGATTTCACTCTTGCCCAATTTTTGCTGCAAATTTTTAAAATTCTGCGTCATCGTTTCCACCGCGCGATCGAGTTCAATTTGTTCTGTAGCCACTGAATCTTGAACGCGCTTCACTTCATTTTGAGCTTGCTCCAACTGAACAAGGGGAACGTTGTTAAGCTCTTTGAGCTTCATCAAGCGATCGAGATTATCTCGCGCTGTCCGCAAGGTCTGCGCCGAAGACGGCCCGATGCGCTGTTTATCAAGGACCGCTTGCAAATCCACTTTGGCTTGGCGCAACTCGCGCGCCGTTGCCTCATCGGCAATGCTCGCCAAAAGCTGCCCCTTTTTCACCCGCATGCCAACTGACCGTTGCCCCGCCATAATGCCGGGCGCAAATTGAATATAACCGGCGTTCTGCGCGCGCACCGTCACAGACCAAAGCCATTCAATCCTCACCGTGCCGTACACCGCCGCTACAGCTTTACCTCGGCGGGCTTGATACACTTCTGTCGACGGCCTGTTCCAATAGTTCAACAAACCCGCCGCTATCAACACAACAACAGCAAGGGAACTGATTAAAATCGGTTTGGAAATTTTACGCATAAATCTCAATTCTTCATTTCCGCATATTGTAAATAACGGCCTGTGACGCGATCAAGCTCGGCCAGCGCGACGTTATGGCGATAAAGCCCTTCCAACATATTAAATTTTGTTTCAAAAAGCGATGTTTGCGCCTGCAAAAAATCAAGCTGGCTGCTCTGGCCAAGTTTCACCTGCTCTTCCACCAACTTGAGATTTTCCTCCGCCACGGCCACAGCCTTTTGCAACGCTTCAATCCTCGCTTGCTCGGCCTTGAGTTGATGAGCGACGCGAGACAAATCGCGCGGAACATTTTCTTCCATTTGCTTCAAAAGAATTTCGTAATCCTCTTTCACCTTTTGCGCGCGCATCACCGCGCCGCCAGTCACGCCCGTGTCCACCACGCGCCAAGTCAACGTCCCGCCGAAGCGAACCTCGGAATTGCGCGTGTCGTCACTCGAACGCGCGGAGTTAGACGTGTTGCTCTTAAAATTTTTCTTCGGCAAATACTCTCCGTCCACCACGAGTTGAACGACGGGAAAAAAGCCCGCCTCGGCCATCTTGCGCTGTTCGCCCGCATTTTGAATGAAGAGGTGAAAAAGTTCCAAATCAGGGCGATGCCCCAAAGCGTATCTGCTTTCCTCCGCCAACTGGACGTCAATCGGCTGATAATCCAACGGGCCGCGCAAAAAAAGATTTTCTTTGCAATCCGGCCCTAAATCCATCCCCAAAAGAACGGCCGTTTGTAAAATAGCGGCGCGGTAGTGAGCCTCGGCCTCCGCCGTCTGCGGCTCTAAATTCAGTTTTTGAATTTCCGCTTGAATGACCCTGCCCTTCGCGCTCAATCCCGCTTGCATGCGATGTTGTTCATTGGAAAGGTTCGTCGCCAGCCGCTTCCCCAGTTGCTTGTTCAATAAAATGAGAGCGCGCTGAAAAAGAGCGTCATAAAACGCGAGCCGAGCCGCGTGCAACTGCGCGACGACGATGGCGTGTAAATTTTGCCGCGCAATCAACTCGCCCAAATCCCCTGCCCTCCATGACGCCGGAATGCCCGCCTCAAAAAGAGGCTGGCTGAAACGCCCGCCCGCAACGGCATACCAAGCGCCTTTTGTTTCGTTGCGATGCCCCTGCCGACCTGCGGAAGGATAAACGGAGAGCTTCGGTAAAGCGCGCGCGCGAAAAATCAATTTCTCTCCCGCCGCTTTTTCCAGCGTTTGCTTCGCTTGGCGGATTTCCAGATTATCTTTTAAAACGCGCTGCAAAATCTGGTCCAAAGAAAAAGAAAAACGTTCGGGCATCGGATCGCCTTGAAATTCCTGCGCGACTTCCCGCGCCACGCGCACAGTCTCATCCGCATTTTGCTCCCCCTCATCGGCGCGGGCGCACCACGACAAAGCAAGAATCACGCAACCGATAAAAAAACGCCTCATACTCATCGGTAAGTCACAAGGGACGGATTTGCCACAAAAACGGGCGGCGTAGTTTCAGAAGCAACGGACGGTTCTTCTTTTGACGGCGCAGCGGATTGAGGAAGAGCAACAACTGACGCTTGCGGCGCTTCTTTTCCAAATTCTGATTGTTGAAGGCCGTCCATCGCCATATTAGGCGGAGTTTCCGTCGTTTTTTCAACTTGTGGCTCAACTGCCTTTTCTTCTGCGGCGACAGGTTCCGCGGCAACAGGCGGCGCGGGGTTCTCGTCTTTCATAATGCGAAACTCGCTGGAAATAGCGCGCTGCAAACGCGCCAGAGCAGTTTTGTGTGTGAAACGCGCTTTCAATTCGTTGAGCCGCGAGCGGGTCAAATCCACGCGGCTTTGCAAAATATCCAATTGCGAATTCAAACCCGCGTTGAAATCGGCTTGAACCAACTTAAACGATTCTTCCGCCAAAGAAACGTTTTGGGCTTGAGATTGCACCGTCGCTTCGGCCTGCTGCAACTGGAGAAAAGCGGAACGCACTTCCGTGTGAATGCGGTTGCGCGAGGCGTCGCGCTCCAAAAACGCGCCACCCAAACGCGCTTTAGCCGCCTTCACGCGACCCGCCGTGGCGAAACCGTCGAAAATATTCCACGTTCCCGCCGCGCCAGCGATGTAACCCGCGATGGTGTCATGAGGCGAAGCCTTGCTCGTCTCATTCAACACATCGTAGCCGACGAAAAGATCGAGCTTCGGCAAATTACCGCTCTGCTCCACGGCGATTTGACGCTCTTGAGTCTCGATCTCCAACTTGCGCGCCTTCATTTCAGGCCGCATGGCTTCGGCCTTGGCAAGGCAATCATTCAAAGAAACATTGGAGGGCGAGTAATCGAGGTCGCCCTTGATTTGAAAAGGCGTGTCGTCATTTTCAATGGAATACGGAACGGCGAGCAACTCGGATAGGCGCACCATGGAATTTTTATAATTATTTTCAGCTTCGATGAGCGCGGGCATTTCGTTCGCCAAGCTCACTTCTGCGCGCAAAACATTCAACCGCGGCGCGGCTCCGGCGGCAAAACGCGCCTTTTGATTTTCCAACTCTTGCTTGAGCAACTCCACCGCTTGCTTACGGACAACGATGTCAGCCTCGTTTAACAAAACTTCGTAAAACGCGATGCGCACGTCCATCATGGTTTGCTCCACGGCGGCTTGGTAATCACAACGGCGCGCTTCTTTGGCTAATTTGGAAACGGCGAAACGATTCCGCACCGCGCCGCCGGAATAAACATTTTGGGTGAGGCGCACGTTGACGTTCCAATCTTCTTGGCGGCGGTCACTATCCACGCCATTGCGCGTGGCATAATCTTCCTCCCGATGCAACGCGCCAGCATTCATCGTCAACGACGGCAACAAACCGGCCCGCGCCTCGATGCGCGTCCCCTCGGCTTCTTCCACTTTTTTCATCGCCGAAAGAACGCTGGGATTTTTAGCCAAAGCAATGTTGACACAATCCACGAGCGTATAAACCGGCTTGGCAGGAGGAGGCAAAGGTTCTGCGGTTTTTTCCTCGCCCCACGCAAAAAAAGCGCCCAACGCCATCAACCCAGCTAATAATGAAAAGAACCGCCGCATGTTTTTAATTTAAAAAGCGTAAAAACTTATCCCTCTATTTAACCAATAGCCAGCAAGAAAATCACTCGTCTTTCACCCAAGAGCTGCTTCCATGACGAGAACATGCACGAAACCCACTTCGTCATTTTCGGCGCGACGCACTGGCTGATTTTCGGCCTCATGGCATGCGCAACGATAGCGTGCGTCCTCGCCGCGCGACGCGGGTTCATACGAACGGTAGATTACAGTCTCGCGCTTATCCTCATCGCTTCCAAGCTAACAACGTTTCTGCTGGCTTGGCGAGACGGGAATTTAAGCTGGCAAAACGCTCTGCCGATGCACCTCTGCGATTGGGCGGCGTTCTGCGTCATCATCACTCTCGTCTGGCGACGCCAATGGATTTATGAAATCGCTTACTTTTGGGGTTTGGCGGGCACGCTCCAAGCGGTTTTAACGCCGGATTTGAGTTTTGCGTTTCCCAACCCACGTTTTATCACTTTTTTTGTCTCTCACTGCGGACTCATCGTCGCCGTTTTATACCTTACCTTGGGCGCGAAAATGAGACCCAGCCGCTTTTCCGTCCTCAAAGTATTCGGATTTACCCAAATTTATCTTCTCGTAACGTTTGGGGTGAACAAACTCTTCAGCGCCAATTACGGCTACTTATGCGCCAAACCCCAGCATCATTCGCTTATGGATTACCTCGGCCCGTGGCCGTTTTACATCCTATCTATGGAAATTCTCGCGCTGATTTTATTCGCGCTGCTTTACAGCCCGTTTTGGATCGGGAACCGCTTAAGCAAGAGAACTCCATCCCCCGCTTAAGTCGCGCCTATTCGGTTGTGTGTTGACGGTCTGTTTTTGCGTCCACCTTGACGATCTGCTTTTGCGCGGGCAACTCCGGCAAGTGCGCAAAGCCATAGTCGAAAAGCATCTTGGAATCGTCCCACTTATTAGGACTATTCAAAATGATCAAGCGCAGTTCCCGTCCGTTGCGCGCGACAGCGGCGGCGTAAGTGTGACGCGAGGCGCGTGTCCAACCCGTTTTAGCGGGGCCCATGCCGGGATATTTGCCCAAAAGTTTGTTGTGATTGCGGACGATTTGGCTGCCCACGCGCGTGCGCAGGGTAAAGGTGGGCATTTGGGCGATTTGATTTAATTCAGGAATGGAAAGGAATTTTTGGAAGATGAGCAGCATGTCATGCGCGGTGGTATGCTGGGGTTTGGAATCAGGCAAGCCATTAGGGTTGGCAAAAGAGGTGTTAAGACAACCTAATTCCTTGGCGCGCAAATCCATCATAACCACAAAGTTTTCTACGCTTCCGGCGACGATACGCGCCAAGGCCATCGCGCAATCGTTATCGGAACCGATGAGCATCGCATGCATCAAATCGGAAACGGACACCTTTTCTCCGATACGCAACGGCACGCAACTCGCCTCGACTCTAACATCTTCCGGCAAAATGACCGCCGAGCCATTCATGCCCATGCGCTCATAGACTAATAACGACGTCATTAACTTCACCGTACTGGCCGGAGAAAGAGGCAAGTTAGAGTTGCGCTCGAAAAGAACCTGCCCCGTCAGGGCGTCAACCAATAAGGCGGAACGAGCGCGAACTTCGTTGTTCACCTCTTCCAAAGAAGAAGGATTGGCTTTGGCCTTTGTTCCTTTAGCAAACGTGGCGACTGGTAGTAAACACACCGCCGTTAAGCTCATTCCTAACAACAAAAATTTAGATATTTTCATAGCTTGGTTTGTTTAAGTGGAAACGGTAGCCGCATCCGAAGATATTGCAATCAAATTATAAGCGTCCAAAACTGGCGGATAATTGTTGCTTTAAATCGTTGATAGCTTGCGTGATTTGCTCGCTTAATCTGACAACAGGCTTGGCGTGAGCTGGCGCGAACCAAGGGCAAAGGCCGAGAATGTCATGCGTAACGCGGATTTGGCCTGTCGTTTTCAACCCAGATGCAATGCCCAACGTCGGCACAGGCAACATCTGCGTCAATTCCTCCGCAATTTCAGGCACAACGACTTCCAGCACAACGGAAAAGACGCCTGCTTCGACAATGGCCTGCGCGTCGTCTTTTAATTTAGAAATTTCTTCGGCTGTTTTGCCTTTGCGTTTGTAACCGCCTTCTTCACGAACGTGTTGGGGCAACATTCCTAAATGGCCTTCGACTTCGATGCCCGCCTTTCTTAAAGCCTGAATTTGCGGCAAAATTTCCCGCCCGCCTTCCACTTTCACCGCATCAGCTCCGGCTTGAGTCAAAACGCGAGCATTGGCAACGGCTCGCTCCGGCGTGTCGTAAGAACCGAGCGGCAAATCAGCGGTAAGCAAAGCGCGTTGACGCGCTCTAGCCACGGCTCCAACGGAACGCAGTATGTCGTCCATCGTCACGGAAGTTGTGTCTGGAAAGCCCAAAACGACCATGCCCAAGCTGTCGCCGACATGCAAAATATCCACGCCAGCTTCGTCCAAGACGCGCGCCATAGGGTAATCGTAAGCCGTCAAAGCCAGCAAAAGCTTACCCTTCGGCCAGCGGCGAATATCTTCAACGGTGTTGCGCGGTATCATGCCAAATCCAAACAAATTGTCACATTGCGAAAAGCTGTTACCTCCCCTGCGCCCGAGATTGCTTCGTCGCTCATGCTCCTCGCAATGACAAACGCCCTGCTTCTGGTGTCATTGCGAGCCGGGAGGCGCGGCAATCTCCGATTTTCTCGCGGGAGCGAAAAGAAAATCGGCGTAATTATTTCAGTCCTAACACATCAAACATACTGTAAACACCGGCAGGCTTGCCGATGAGCCACTTAGCGGCGCGCAAGGCGCCTGTGGCAAAAGCGTCGCGGCTGGAGGCTCTGTACGTTAATTCTAAGCGTTCTCCATCAGCAGCGAAAATAACGGTGTGATCGCCAGCGACATCTCCCCCGCGTAAGGCGTGCATGCCGATTTCGCGTTTCGTTCGTTCGCCGGGTTCCCCTACTCTGCCGTGGCGGACATCGTCAGCGTAGGAACGTCCTTGCACCTCGCAAAGAATCTCCGCCAAAGTTTTGGCTGTGCCGCTCGGCGCATCTTTTTTCATGCGGTGATGCATCTCGATGATTTCCTGGTCAAACGAGTCACCGATAACTTCTGCTACATGCCGCGTAAGATAAAAAAGAATGTTCACCCCAACGGCATAATTAGAGGCGAAAATGAGAGGAATTTGCTTCCCACAATCGAGAACGGCTTTTTTAGCGGCATCGGAATGACCCGTTGTGCCGATGACCAACGTTTTACCTGCTTTGGCGGTCGTCTGCGCTACGTCAACCGTCGCGCTGTGATGGCTGAAGTCAATGACGACATCCGCCTTGTTGACAACAGAAGCAAGGTTGTCCCCCATGTCCACCTCGCCTGCCACTTCAAAGTCAGGGTTTTGCTTGGCCAAACGAAGAATCGTTTGTCCCATGCGCCCTTGGGCGCCGACCATGATCATTTTTATTTTCATTGAAGCAACCCCATTTTACGCATGGTTCCTAACAACTTAGCCTTATTCGCGTCGGATATTTTTGACAGCGGCAAGCGGCAATCAGCCTGCATCCAACCGAGTTCCGCCATGGCCGCTTTGATGGGCACGGGGTTCGGCTCGACAAATAAATCGCGGAAAAGCGGGTAAAGCCGCCGATGTTCGCGCTCCGCCGTTTTAAAATTATTTTTCAAGGCGGTTTCGGTCATGCTTTTCACTTCCGTCGGTATCACGTTGGACGCGACGCTGATGACGCCCACCGCGCCGACGCTGATGAATGGCACGGTCAAGCTGTCGTCGCCGCACAGAATATCAAACTCATCCGACAACGCCTGCCTCAACTGGCTCACCCTGTCCACGCTCCCACCGGCCTCTTTGAGGGCAACGATATTTTTGGCGTCGCGCGCCAAGCGCGCCACCGTGTCCACGGCGATTTCAACGCCGCACCGTCCGGGAATGGAATAAAGGATGAGCGGGATTTTCACGCTTTGGGCGATGGCCATGAAATGCTCATAAAGACCGTTCTGCGAAGGTTTGTTATAGTAAGGCGCGACGAGAAGAGCCGCGTCTGCCCCCATCTCTTCAGCCGCTTGGGTTAATTCGATGGCCTCGTCGGTGGAATTCGAGCCGGTGCCGGCCAGCACAGTCGCTTTGCCTTTGGCGCGACGGATGGCCAGTTCGATCACGCGCAAATGTTCTTCGTGATTCAACGTGGGCGACTCGCCCGTCGTGCCTACGGCTAAAACGCCGTCAATGCCCGCAGCGAGTTGACGCTCGATCAAATCATGGAAAGCCTGCGTGTCCACAACACCGTCTTTGAACGGCGTGACTAAAGCAGTGAATGTGCCTTTAAACATTGTATTCTCCTTTAAACGTCACCTCGGCAGGGCCAAGAAGCGTGACATCTTGAAATTGATCCCCACTTTTTTTGAAATGCACTACGAGCGTGTCGCCGCCCTGTGTAGTGACTTTGATGGGCGATGAAAAACCGTGCACTAAATGAGCGATGAGCGATGCCGCCGTCACCCCCGTGCCGCACGCGAGGGTTTCCCCCTCCACGCCGCGTTCGTAAGTGCGAAGGCGCAAGACTCTCGGCCTCAATACTTGCGCAAAATTTGCGTTCGTTCCTTGAGGTTTAAAATTCTGGTGGTAGCGCAGCTCTCGGCCAACTTCTTCGACAGGAAAATGCTCCACATCATCCACAAAAACGACGGCATGAGGCACTCCAGTGTCAATGAAATGGACAATCGCCACGCCGCGCGTCAAGCGAATGGGCTGATTCAAAAACGGCGAGGAAGGCGACGTAAGCTGAATGCGCACGTTTTCACCGACAAACTCGGCCTCAATCAACCCAGCCCGCGTCAGTAATTTCATGGATGTTTTTTTCCACCCCGTTTGCTGGCGGGCGAATTTAGCGAAGCAACGCGCGCCGTTGCCGCACATGGAAGCTTCGCTTCCGTCGGCATTATAATAACGCATACGGAAATCGCCTTTTCCTTTCGGAGTGGTTTCCAAAAGCAGCAAACCGTCCGCGCCCACTCCCGTTTGACGCTGGCACAGGCGCGTGATTTGTTTGGAAGAAAAACGCAGCGCGCGTCTGCGGTTATCCACGCAAACGAAATCATTCCCCGCGCCGTTCATTTTCCAAAACGTCAGCGTTTTCATGATATTTCCCCTCGGATCAAATCTTCCCGCGTTTCGCGCCGTCGGATCAAGCGCGCTTGGGCGCCTTTCACTAAAACCTCCGCCACGCGCAGACGGCTGTTGTAATTGGAAGCCATCGTCCAACCATAAGCTCCAACGCTCATGAAAGCAATGAGATCCCCAATTTTCAAAGGCGGCAACGGGCGGTCTTTGCAAAAAACATCGCCCGTTTCGCAAATGGGGCCGACGATGTCAAAAGCGACGCGGCTGCGACTCTTGGATTGGCGCAAGGGGACGACTTCATGATAAGAATCATATAACGCGGGCCTGATGAGATCATTCATGGCGGCATCCACGATAATGAAATTTTTGCGCCCTGTTTTTTTGACATAAAGAATTTTCGTGAGCAAAACGCCAGCGTTGCCGACGAGAAATCTCCCCGGCTCCATCACGAGACGCAAACCCTTCAACTTTTTCAAAAGGGGCAAAAGAGCACCGGCATAACGTTGAGGCGCAAGCGGCAATGTTTTCTTTTTTTGCCACCACGTTTTTTCGCCGCTCTCCAACGCTTGCTGATAAACGATCCCCAAGCCGCCGCCGATGTCGAAAAACTCAATGCCGTGCTCTTCCCGAAGCTGAACAACGAGCGGCAGCATTTTTTTCACGGCTCGAACGAACGGCTCCAGAACGGTGATTTGAGAGCCGATGTGCACTTGCACGCCCAATAACCGCAGATTTTTCAAGCGAGCGAGCCGCGCGTAAAGAGCCGGAATTTCTTCAAAAGCGACGCCAAATTTATTTGCATACGTGCCCGTTGTCACCTTGGCGTGCGTGCGCGCATCCACATTGGGATTCACGCGGACGGCCACAGGCGCGCGCTTTTTCATGCGCGCGGCGACTTCGTTGATGACGAGCAACTCCGCCTCGCTTTCCGCGATAAAGCAGTAAATGCCCTCGCGCAACGCAAATTCAATCTCCTCCCGCGTTTTGCCGACGCCGGCAAAGGTGCATCGGTTCGCCTTGCCGCCTGCTTTCAAAACGCGGTAAAGCTCGCCGCCGCTGACGATGTCGAAGCCCGCGCCTTTCCTCGCCAATAAAGAAAGGATGGCAAGATTGGAATTGGCTTTGACAGCGTAGCAAATGAGGTGATCCACCGGAGCAAAAGCCGCGTCCAGTTTTCCGTAATGGTCCAAAATCGTTTGAGCGGAATAAACATAAAGCGGCGTGCCGTGCCGCCGCGCCAGTTTTTCCAGCGCGACGTTTTCGGCAAACAGTTGACCGTGTTTCCAATGAAAATGATGCATAGACTGCAAAACATTAGAAACACCAACCTCAAACTGCCAGCTTTTTTGAACTCTTACTAAACGCTTGCGCCGTTCATTCCTCTCGTTACTATCGCCGGATATATGAAACGTTTAGCTTCTTTGCTTGTTCTCCCTCTTCTCGTTCTTGCCGCTTGCAAAGGCCCCCAAAAGGGCATTGAGGCCGAGGATAGTTCCAACCCTTACTTTCGCCAAGCCGCGCAATATGTCGCCGAACAAAATTACAACGCCGCCATTAAAGAGTATGAAACGGCGTTGCAAGCCAACCCAGTGGCCGCGCGCGCGCATTTGGAAATAGCGCTGCTTTATAATGACAAGCTCAACGATCCGATTGGCGCGATTTACCATTTCCAACGCTACCTGCAAGCGCGCCCCAACGCGATAGACAGGGATCAGGTGCAAATCTATATTGATAAAGCGAAAATTGATCTCGTCGTCAAACAACCTAATTCACCACTTCAAAACGCGGAGGAAACTGCCAACCTTGGCAAGGAAAACATCGATCTCAAATACCAGTTGGCTCAACTTCAAGCGAAGTTAGGGCAAAAAGAAGGCAACACGTCTGCTTCCTTGTCCTTTGCGACGCCCACAGTTCAGCCCGTTCCAACCACTCCTGCAGGAGAAACCAATGCCGGCACGACGCCTCCGGCTCATGCTGAAGAAGTGGTCAAGGCAGCCCTGCCGGTGACGCCAGCCGACGTCGCCGCCCAGAAGCAGGAAGAAACAATCAAAACCGCCGAGCAAAAGGTGCTGGCAACAACGCATGTCGCTACTAACGCGACATCGCCTGCTCCTGCCGGAGAGGCGCGGCAGCACGTGATTCAAAAGGGCGACAGCCTCTGGAAAATTGCCACGCAGTATTATCCGGATGACGTCGTCCAAGGCATCGGGAAAATTAAAGACGCGAACCCTGAAGCCACGCAAAATGAGAAAAACTTGAAACTCGGCCAAACGCTGGTCATTCCCTAACGCCCCCATGCGCTACGCATCGGAAGAAGAACAACCGGAGCTGATTTCGCCGCACGCTGCGGCGGAAAACGGCCTTGATCTCCAAAAGACCAAAGAAAAGCTGTCTCAACTCAAGAGGCAGATGGAGGAGTACGAGCAACGCGAACGTGAATTAGAAGAGCTTAGGCAACGGCGTGAAAAAGTCATGGCCGGCCAAAAACTCATGCACGAGAGGCTGACTCAAGCCCTTGCCATTCTGGAGCGTTCCGAGCACGAAATGCGCCGCGAGCTTGAATACGCCCAAACAGCGCAACAGGCCTTCCATGAGCATTTGCAAAAAATGGAGGAAATCAACGCGACGGATTGGACTGTGGACGAGATGAAAGACGGTCTCAACCACGCTATTGCTCAAATCGAGCAAGCCCGCCTCGCCTACAACCAAGCGCACGCAAAAATCCAAGTTCTCAACAAAGAAGGCGAACTAGACGAAGACGAGGAAGGCATCTACACGAGCGGGAATACAGGCGACACCTTCTTTGCGTGGTTTCAAAAAGGCCTTGCGTTCACCTTTCCTCTTCTGCTCCTGCTTGCGGCGTTGATTCTTATCTTGCTTGTTCGTAAATGATCTTTTTCAAAAAAGACGCCATCAGCCTTGAGCAATCAAGGCTGGAAAAAGGCCGCGCCGATTTACAAAAACAATCACTCGAACTAGAAAGCTCTCTACAACAGCATTTTGAAGACGTAAAAAGGCCGAAACTCAAACTTGCTTTAGGAGAAAAAGAACCGGCTGATGATTCTTTTACCGAAAAGGCGCCCCTAAAAATCCAAAAAAGGCGCGCACGCAACCATTTCATCATCCTCTGCGTCATCCTTATCATTCTTTTGATTCTCATCAGCAAAATTATATTTTGACGCAAATGGCTCACCCTACTTCCTCCCCTCTCCCTAACAACGACAAATGATATGATTGAAGCGAGGAATATTTTTTGCTAGTTTTAGGAATAAGATATGATTCCTGATAATAGCTTTTCTGCTGCTTTGGAGCAGCAGAAAAAGATTCCGGCCCAGATCATTGATGGCGACCGCGTCCCTTTCGTTGGAAAGGCCGTTTGTGACAAAGACCATGGGGTGTTTTGGCCTAAAGACGCAGCCAATCTGGATGTTCTTCTCGATCGCAAAATCACGCTGAAAATGTCGGACAGATCGGACGCCATTTGTATCGCCTTAAGACGTCGCCCAGAAGCCTGCTGTCTCCACTACCACTTTTTGATTATTGATGAGCGACGGGCATGATTATTCGCGTTTTTTGATTCATTATTTTCAAACTGATACACCACCATCGCTTAAATTAGCGTAGCATCAGGCCGCTCTAATAATTCCGCTATCGGCCTGAAGGAACGTCGGTGCTCGGCGCAAACGCCATGCGTTTGCAAAGCTTTTTGATGTTGCGTAGTGCCGTAGCCTTTGTGTTGGGCGAAGCCGTAGTGAGGAAATTGCGTGTCCATTTCTTCCATCAAACGATCACGCGATTCTTTGGCGAGGATAGAGGCGCCCGCGACGGACGGGCTAATGCCATCGCCGCCGATGAGGGCGAGTTGTCTTTTTCCGAGCGCAGGAACTTTTCTGCCGTCCACGATAACGAAATCCGCCGCCATCGCCAGCCCATCCAAAGCACGACGCATAGCTAGATGCGTGGCTTGAAGGATATTGAATCTTTCAATCTCTTCGACGGAAGCGACGCCGACGCTCCAGATAATAACTTTGGAGGAAGTGAGATGATGAAAAAGCTCTTTTCTTGTCGCGCGAGAAAGCTTCTTAGAATCGTTTAAATCTTGAGGACAAGCTGTTCTATCTAAAAAAATCAGCGCGCCCGCGACGACCGGTCCCGCCCAGCACCCCCTGCCCGCTTCATCCACGCCCGCGATGCGCTTCCAACCGTTGCTTTGAACGGCTTCTTCATGCCGCCAAGAAAGGTTGGAGGCGGAGGCGAGCAAGGTTTATGCCGCCGGTTGCGCTGCTGTTGCGGTTTCTTTGGCGGATTTGACAACCAATGCGCCTTTTTTATCGCGCAGATAATAAAGCTTGGCGCGGCGCACATGGCCTTGGGAAGTCACTTCAATTTTCTCTACTTGCGGCGAGTGCAACGGAAAAATCCGCTCCACGCCTTCACCGTGGCTGATGCGGCGCACGGTAAATTGTTCGTTCATGCCTTGTCTTTTGCGCGAGATGACGATGCCTGCAAAAATTTGCGTGCGTTCTTTATCGCCTTCTTTGACGCGGGTATAGACTTTGA
>JAZDII010000054.1:0-8244 GCA_043805085.1 bacterium | reverse complement strand
CGGGTAAGTCTTCTTGAGCAACTGAAAAACACGGCGGATCCGCGCGCCTTCAGACACAGACTTCTGTTGCTTGGTTTTGCCCATAAACTTTTAGCTTGATTCTTTTTCCATTTCTTTTCACTCTTACCGCCCTACTTTCTTAAGGGAAGATTTTTCATGAACAATCAGACAGCCGCGAAAAAGTCCGTCGGACAAGCGCAATAATTTTGCATCGCGCAATGTAACCCTTCCGTTTTTCACCAACAACAAAGGAGAAGTTTATTCAAGAATTCCGTGTTAATCATAAAATAAGAGCGCGCGAGGTCATGGTCATTGACCCCGAAGGCAACTGCCTCGGCGTCATCACCGCAAGCGAGGGACTCACCCGCGCGCGCCAGTTCGGCTTGGATTTGGTGGAAGTCAGCCCCAACGCCCAACCGCCTGTATGCAAAATTTTAGACTTCGGCAAATTTCGTTATGAAATAGCCAAACGCGACAAAGACGCCAGAAAACACAACGTCGGAGGCCGCGTTAAAGAACTAAAATTTCACATCAACATTGACGAACATGATTACCTCGTCAAAATGCGAAAGGCGGAAGACTTCATGATGAAAAGCATGAAAGTCAAAATCGCCATGATCTTTCGCGGCAGAGAAATGCAACGAAAAGAACTGGGGCGCCAACTCATGGATCGCATACGCGGAGACCTTGCCGACGTCGGCTCGGCAGACGCCGAACCGAAATTGATTGGCAAACACATGAATATGATGTTAACTCCCCATCCCGCCAAAAAGCGGATGCGGAAATTTACAAAAGAAGATGAACCTGAAGAAGAAATAGAAGACGCTGTTGCGACAGCTTAACATTTATGCCTAAACCCATTGCCAGAAGAAAAACGAAAAAAGCCGTGGCTAAACGATTTAAAATCACAGCCAAAGGCAAAGTTTTAGCTTTCCATTCCAGCCGCCGCCACCTTTCTGCCAGCAAAAACCGCAAACGCAAGCGTCACTTGGCCAAAGTCAAAGTCATCGTTGCGTCGGACGAAGCACGCATCAAAACAAACCTGCCTTTTAACTAATTTCTTAAACCCTTAACCTTAATTGCCTTATGCCTAGAACTACAAACGCCCCCGCCTCCAGAGAACGCCGCAAACGAGTCGTCGACAGAGCCAGAGGCTTTCGCGGACGCCGCAGCAAACTTTTCCGTTACGCCAAAGATGCCGTAATGAAGGCCAAATACTGGTCTTACCGCGACAGAAAAACCCGCAAGCGCAACTTCCGCTCACTTTGGACGCTCCGCATCAACGCCGCCACGCGCGCCGCTGACATCACTTACAGCCGCTTCATGGAAGCGTTGAAAAAAGCCAATATCGCGCTCGATCGCAAAATATTGGCCGACTTGGCCGTTACCGAACCGGCAACGTTCACAGCCCTCATCCAAGCCGTTAAAAAATAGGCGATTATGTCGCTCGTCGAGCAGCTTCAACAGTTGCGAAGCGACGCCTTGGCGGAGCTTGAATCCGCACGCGATGCGGCGCAACTCGAAGCGTGGCGCATAAAATTTCTTTCCCGCCAAGGTCTTCTGCCTCAATCACTAGCCGGCATGAAATCCGTGCCTGCGGCGGAACGTCCTGCCGCTGGCCAAACCGCCAACGAAGTCAAACAAACGCTCCAACAAACCTTTGACGAACGCAAAGCTGGTTTTGAAACCGCCGCGCAAGAAGACGTCCAAGACCCCACCATGCCCGGACGCCTTTTCCCTTTAGGCGCAACCCATCCTATCACGCAAACGCTCAATCGCATCATCGCCATCTTTCAGCGCATGGGATTTTCTTTGGAAGAAGGGCCTGACATCGAAACCGAATACCACAACTTTGACGCCCTCAACACCCCGCCGGAGCACCCCGCGCGCAACGAGCAAGACACCTTTTACATCGACCTGCCGTCGCACCCCCAACACGGCCGTTACCTCTTGCGCACCCAAACATCTCCCGTCCAAATCCGCGTCATGGAACGCCAAAAACCGCCCGTCCAAATCATCGCCCCCGGCCGCTGCTACCGTCGGGATGAAATTGACGCCACGCACGGCGTCTTCTTTCACCAAATCGAAGGCCTCATGGTGGCAGAAGGCGTTGTCTTGGCCGACCTCGTCGGCTCGCTGGAATTTTTCTTCAAAGAACTCCTTGGCTCGGAAATCAAAATACGCTTCCGTCCCCACTTCTTCCCATTCACCGAACCCAGCTTTGAGGTGGACTTTTCCCGACCCGGAAAATCCGTCAGAGGCAAAGAATGGCTGGAAATCTGCGGCTGCGGCATGGTTGACCCCGCCGTATTGACCAATGCAGGCATTGACGCGGAAAAATACACCGGCTTCGCCTTCGGCTTCGGCGTGGAACGCATCGCCATGATGCTCCACGAAATCCCTGACCTGCGCCTCTTCTCCGAAAACGACATCCGTTTCCTGCGCCAATTCGCGTAAAGCGGGGCAGGGGATTAAGACTGCTGCGGCTGCTCGACGGGCGATGTTTTAGAACGAAACGTGAGCTTTTCGTTTTCACAATCCACCACAATCTCGTCGCCTTCTTTGAACGTGCCGCGAATGATTTCTTCCGCCAATGGGTCTTCTAAGAAACGTTCCACCGCGCGGCGCAAAGGACGCGCGCCGTTGGCCGGGTCGAAACCTTTTTCGATAAGAAAAGCCGTCGCTTTTTCGGAAAGTTCGATAGCGATGGATTTGTCTTTCACCCTCTGAATCACCTTGGCGACTTCAAGAGAAACGATCTTGTTGAAATCTTCCTTCGTCAACGGACGGAACACGATGAGATCATCCAAACGATTCAAAAACTCCGGTCTAAACGTCTTTTTAGCCTCGTTGATGAGCTTCTCTTTGAGAGAGGCATAATCAAATTCGTCCTTATTAGCGACAAACCCCATGCTGCCGCTTTTTCGCGCCAACTCCGCGCCGACGTTGGAAGTCATAATGATAATCGTGTTGCGGAAATCCACCTTGCGCGCAAGGCTGTCGGTCACTTGGCCATCCTCGAGGATTTGCAACAAAATGTTCCAAACATCAGGATGCGCCTTTTCAATTTCATCAAACAAAATCACACTGTAAGGCCGCCGCCGCACCTTTTCCGTCAACTGCCCGCCTTCTTCGTAGCCGACATAACCGGGCGGCGAGCCGATGAGACGGGAGACGTTAAATTTTTCCATGTACTCGCTCATGTCGAGCTGCACCAGCGCGGCCTTTTCGCCGAACACATGCTCGGCCAGCGCCTTCGCTAAAAGCGTTTTGCCGACACCCGTCGGGCCGAGAAAAATAAACGAACCGATGGGACGTTTTGGATCTTTTAAATCCGCGCGCGAACGCTGTAAAGCCTTGGCCAACGTCTCAACAGGCTCATCTTGGCCGACAACCGTCTGGCGCAACCGATCGCCAATGCCGAGAAGCTTGGCCAGCTCGCTCTTATCCAAGCGGGCGAGGGGAACGCCCGTCCATTTTGCGATGATGTTTTTGACATCCTCCTCGGACACTTCGACGATTTGCTCATCCCTCTTCTTCCTCCATTCCGTCAACTGCTGCTCAAATTTTTCCTTGGCAATCCTCTCCTCATCACGCAAAGCCGCCGCCCGCTCGAAATCCTGCTGCTTGATAGCCTCGTCTTTCTCCATGCGGTGTTTGTCAATCTGCGTCTCAAGCTCCTTAAACTCCTCCGGCCTCATCGTGGCGTGAATACGCGCGCGCGCGCCGGACTCATCCACAACATCAATCGCCTTATCCGGCAAAAAACGTCCCGTAATATAACGCTCGCTCAACCGCGCCGCCGCTTCAATGGCCGCGTCAGAAATGTGCGCCTTGTGATGTTTTTCATAGCGAGGACGCAACCCGCGCAAAATCTCAATCGTCTCCTCAATCGTCGGCGCGTCCACCTTCACGCTCTGAAAACGGCGTTCCAACGCGGAATCTTTTTCAATATATTTGCGATATTCATTCATCGTCGTCGCGCCGATGCACTGCAACTCGCCGCGCGACAACGCGGGCTTGATGATATTGGAAGCGTCCATCGCTCCCTCCGCAGAGCCCGCGCCCACGATCGTGTGCATCTCATCAATGAAAAGAAGGACATTCTTCGTTTTGCGAATCTCCTCCATCACCGCTTTGATGCGCTCTTCAAACTGGCCGCGGTATTTTGTGCCGGCGACCATGAGGGCAAGATCAAGCGTGATGACCCGCTTATCGCGCAAAAGCTCCGGCACATTGCCGTTGGCGATTTCCTGCGCCAGCCCTTCCACAATAGCCGTCTTGCCCACGCCCGCCTCGCCGATGAGAACGGGATTATTCTTCGTCCTGCGGCAAAGAATCTGCACCACGCGCTCAATTTCATTCTTCCTGCCAATCACCGGATCCAACTCTCCCTTGCGCGCAAGCTCCGTTAAATCCCTGCCAAACGCCTTCAATGCAGGCGTCTTGATTTCCTTCTTCCCTTGACCGCCGCTCGGAACTCCTTCTTGCGCCACGCCGGTTGGAAACTCGCCTTCCTCGCCGCCTTCAAAATTCGGGTCAAGCTCCTTTAAAACCTCATTGCGCGCCCGTTCGAGATCAATATCGAGACTCTGCAAAACACGCGCGGCCACGCCTTCGCCCTCGCGCAATAAGCCGAGCAAAACATGCTCCGTGCCGACGTAACTATGATTGAGCGCCTTGGCTTCCTTACTGGCAAGAGCCAGCACTTTTTTCACCCGTGGAGTATAAGGAATATTGCCGGCCATCTTCGTTTCAGGGCCTGTCCCCACGTGCTTCTCCACTTCCATGCGCACCGTTTCCAAATCAAGCCCCATCTTCTGCAACACATTCACCGCAACACCTTGCCCCAACTTAATCAATCCGAGCAAAAGATGTTCCGTGCCGATATAATTATGATTAAACCGGTCAGCCTCCTTGCGAGCGAGTGCAAGAACTTGTTGAGCGCGCGGCGTGAAATTGTTCATAGCTAAATTATCTCCTTTTTTTATCAAACGCGCAAACTTTTCGTAGCAGGCTCCGGCATGGATTTGAGCTTATCTCTCAATAAATCCGCGCGGAAAATATCCCGCTCCTCTGCCGTCAGTTTTTTGCCCGCTGCCTCCTGTAAATGAGCCGGTTGAGTGGTGATGAAAAGATCGTCAATCTTGTCAAGCAACGCTTGCGGCGAAATCTCCATATTCACCGCAAGACGCAGCAAACTTAACAAATTCAACGCTTCCTTGGAAGAAATGGAGTGCGCGTAAAGCATGATGCCGTAAGACCTCCCCATCTGATCCGCCAGCATGCAGCCTTGCTCCTGCCTCAACTTCTCCCGCGCGTTTTGCTCATGGCCGATGATCTGCGTCACCACTTTTTGCAAGCGTTCGAGAATTTGATGCTCGCTTTCGCCCAACGTCATTTGATTGGAAATCTGAAATAAATTGCCCAACGCCTCCGTGCCTTCGCCGTAAAGCCCGCGCACCACAAGACCGATTTGATTCACCGACTTAATCACCTGATTAATCTGATCGCTCAACACCAAACCCGGCAGATGCAACATCGCCGACGCGCGCATCCCCGTGCCAACATTTGTCGGGCACGCCGTCAAGTAACCGAGGGTAGGGGAGTAAGCGTAATCCAGCTTCGCCTCTAAATCCGAATCCAAATGATCCACCGCCTCCCACGTCTCCATCAACTTAAAACCGGGATGAATACACTGGAGACGCAAATGATCCTCTTCATTGATCATCACGCTCAACTTTTGATCCTGACTCACCACCAACCCGCTCCCCGCATTCTTCGCCGCATGTTCGCGGCTGATCAGATGCTTCTCCACCAACATCTGTTTTTGAAGCGGAGAAAAATTTTCCATCGTCTCATTGATATGGCTCGGAGACATCGTCTTCAAGCCTGTCACTTCCCCGCGCACCATGTCTAAAAGCTGAGCGCGGTCATTTTTCTTCATCCAACCCGGAAAAGAAAACTGCTTCAAATTGCGCGCCAACCTCACGCGGCTGCTCGTCACAATCCCCCCTCCTTCTCCTGAAACGGGAGCAGGGGAAGGCAGGCCATTCGTAGACTCTTTCATATCTTTAAATTATCTCCGTCGCCCAAAAATGCAAGACCGCGCGCATGGTCATGAGCGCAACAAATGTTTGATTATCACACCGTCGCCACTAGCATCCCCTTCGACATGACAGGCGGCATTAACCTCGTGAGGGATTTGGCGTTCATCTTGCTGGCGGCTGGAGGAATAGGGTGGCTTTTTCAAAAAATCGGTTTCACGGCGGTAACGGGCTACCTTTTAACAGGCATCCTGATTTCTTCTCCGTTCGTTTCTTCACGCCTGCCCATTGGCAATACGGGACACATCTACGCTCTTTCTCAAGTCAGCATTGTCTTTCTCATGTTCTTTATCGGCTTTGAGCTAAGCCTGCCGCGCTTGCGACAGCTTGGCATCCTACTCATCTGCGCCACCCTCCTTAATTTTGTCCTCATCTACAGCGGCATTCACTTCATCGAAAAAATGCGGAGCTTCGATCCTTTACAAAGCCTTTTCCTCGCCGCCGCTTTGATGGTCTCCAGTTCAACGATTATCCACGCCGTGCTGACGCGAGCGGGCGCTGTTCATGAAAAAGCGGCGCGGTTGGCATGGGGCATGACGGTTTTAGAAGACGGCGTGATGGTCCTGTTCCTCGCTGTATTGGGATCGTTGACGCACTTCGGCATTTCCGGCGGCAGCGAACCCTTAAGCGCCGTCGTAGGGACAACAGGCGGCTGGATTATTCTTACCATCATTCTTGCGCTGCTCATCATCCCGCGTTTCTTAAAAAGCCTCGACCGCATTTCCCTTCCGGAAATTCAAACGGCGTTACTCATAGGACTTTTGCTTGGCCTTGCGTGGTTATTCGTCAAAACAGGCTACTCTCTGGCCTTGGGAGCGGTTTTGCTGGGAGCAGCCGTTTCGGCCACAAAATACAGAAGGCGCATTGAACGCTCCCTCGGCGGAGGAAGAGACATCGCCTCGGCCATTTTTTTCACCGCAGTAGGAATGCTCTTCCACCCCCAACTGCTGCAAAATGAGTGGCAACACGTGCTATGGCTTTCCGCCTTCGCTCTCATAGCTCGTCCTCTCATCATCTCACTTTCCTTGACCCTCATCGGAAGGCCCGCCGGCGACGCCCTCCGCGCTTCCTTAATGCTCACGCCCATCGGAGAATTTTCTTTCATCGTCATTCAACTGGGCGTTCTCTCCGCCGTTCTACCCTCATCCTCCTACACCGTCATCATCGCCGTTTCCGTTATCACAACACTTTTCGGTTCCGTCTTAATCCGCCATGCCAACGCCATCGTGCGAGGAGTCGAATGGCTCATGCCCGTCTTTGCCAAAAGATGGCTCATTTTTTACCATCAATGGATGGAAAGCGTAACGCGCAAGGGACAATCCCACCCCCTCTGGCAACTAAGCGCAGCGCGCTTGCTACAAATCAGCGTCCAATTCCTCTTCGTCACCGGCATGCTGGCTTTTTACGGAGTGCTTTACCATCAAGCGGAACGCTGGTGGGGAAATGGACAAGCCTTTTCCCTCAAACTCAACTTGCTTTTCGCCATTGTTTTTGGAGCCATTTTGCTCATCCCATGCGTCGCCCTTTGGAAAAACGTTTCCGCTTTGTGCTTGATCTATGCTAATGCCATGACACGCGGAGCCTCCCGCCAACACTCCCTGCGCCCTCTGTTGGAAATCTCCTTCAAAACCATCGCCGCCACTGTCCTTCTCATCTGGCTGGTGATCATGTTCCCTCTGGAAATCTCATGGGGATGGGCGCTTTTAGTATTGGCCGCCGCGCTAGGACTTATCGTCATCTTATTCCGCCGCCGCATCACCCAATGGCACAGCGCCTTGGAATACGAACTCAAACAAACCATCGCAGAATTCGGCGCCTACGGCCACAGCGCTAATTCGGACGACTGGCGGCACAAATACGGCGGATGGAACCTCACTTTAAAAGAAGTCGCTCTGCCAGACCAACCTGATTGCGCTGGAGTGACCTTGCATGAACTCGGCCTTCGTCTCAAATTCGGCTGCTCCGTCGTCAGCATCGAACGCCAAGGCTTCATCCTCCGTTACATCAACGCTCAAACAAACCTTTACCCCTGCGATAATTTGCTCCTGCTGGGCACAGAAGAACAAATCGAGGCGGCTGCGGCTTTTCTTAAAAAATCCACGAGAGACGAAGAGGATGAATCCGCCACACGCTCTTT
>JAZDII010000053.1:0-22593 GCA_043805085.1 bacterium | reverse complement strand
GTGGTAAATAGATTCGGCGATTTCTTTGTTGATGCCTCCCGCTCGCGCCAGTTCTGAAGAGGAAGCGGAGAGGATGGCTTCGACCGCGCCGAAGGTTTCCAGCAGCTTGCGGACGCGCGAGGGGCCGACGAGCCGCACGCTGTTCAGCGCCATGTAACATTCCGTTTGCGTCATGCGTCGCGGCAGGCGTTGAGCGTTTCAATGAGCAAAGATTCTGTCACCGCGTCGCTGGATTCCGCGCGGCCAATGGCGCGCAACAGAACCCACTGAATTTTTTGGCCGGTGGATTTTTTGTCGCGGGCGATGGCTTCTAAAAGGCGTTCGTTGGATATTTTCGGCAAGCGAACGGGTAACCCTTGCGCTTTGAGTGTTCGTCGAATTTCGCGCGTCACGTCCGCAGACAGGCCAAAAACGCGTTCGGAAATCATCGCGGCGGCAACCATGCCGACTGCAATCGCCTCGCCGTGCAGCCACTCGCCGTAGCCTGATGTCTGCTCAATCGCGTGGCCGATGGTATGGCCGAAATTCAGCAACGCTCGCTCGCCGCTGACGTCGCGTTCATCCTCGCTGACAATGTCCGCCTTGATCTGGACGCACCGCGCGATGATGTCGGAAAGAGATTCGGCGTTGCCCGATGCGATGCTTTTCCAAAGCGTCTTGTCGCGGATGAGTCCATATTTCATCACCTCCGCCATGCCTGCCGCGCGCTCGCGTTGAGGAAGGGTTTTGAGTGTGTCCACGTCCATGATCACCTTTTCCGGTTGATAAAACGCGCCGACGAGATTTTTTCCTTCGGGCAGATTGATTGCGGTTTTGCCGCCGACGCTACTATCTACCATTGCAAGGAGCGTTGTGGGGATTTGAATCAGCCGCACGCCGCGCAAATAACAAGCTGCCGTGAAGCCCGCCAGATCGCCCACTACGCCGCCTCCGACGGCGACAACAACAGCGCGGCGGCTGAATTTATGTTGCGTCAACTGTGAGCACAGGTTGACGAACACGGAAACACTCTTGCTTTCCTCTCCGGCGGGAACGACGCAGCGCAGGTATTTGGAGGCTTTAGCTTTCAACAAGGTTTCGATAGAGAAAAACCAAGGCAGCGTTGAGACGTTGCTGTCGGTCACCACGGCCAGTTCCAAGCCGTTTTCCAGATCGTTGATAGCGTCCGTTAAAATACCTTCGCCGATAAAAATCGGATAAGACCGTTCGCCAAGGGAGACGTCAACGATTTGTCTCATGGGCAGACGTTAAACCTGCGCTTCGTTTTCCAAGAACCCGCGCAGGTGCCTGATGCGGGTGGGGTGGCGCATTTTGCGAAGGGCTTTGGCTTCGATTTGCCGGATGCGCTCGCGCGTGACTTTGAATTGCCGCCCGACTTCCTCCAGCGTGCGCGAGTAGCCGTCCACAAGGCCGAACCGTTGCTCCAGCACCGCGCATTCGCGGTCGGTCAGCGTGTTGAGCACTTCGCGGATTTTTTCTTTTAGCATGGAATACGCCGTCATGTCCGACGGATTTTCCGCGCCCTTGTCTTCGATGAAATCGCCGAACGTCGTGTCGTCGCTGTCGCCCACTTGCGCTTGAAGAGAAATCGGCTGCTGCGCCATTTTCAACACCGCGCGCACGCGCTCCACAGGCATCTGAATTTCGTCCGCCACTTCCTCCGGCGTCGGCTCGCGGCCAAATTCCTGCACCAACTGCTTCTGCACGCGCATGAGTTTGTTGATCGTTTCGATCATGTGCACGGGGATGCGGATCGTTCGCGCTTGGTCGGCGATGCTGCGCGTGATGGCTTGGCGGATCCACCACGTCGCGTAAGTGGAAAATTTATAGCCGCGCCGATACTCGAATTTTTCCACCGCTTTCATCAAGCCCATGTTGCCCTCTTGAATGAGATCAAGGAACGAAAGCCCGCGACTGGTGTATTTTTTGGCGATGGAGATGACGAGGCGCAAATTGGCCTCCACCATTTCCGTTTTGGCGCGAAGCGCCTTGCGCATCCATTCCTTGAGCTGGCGGTGATGGGTGAAGAAATCTTCCGCAGGCAAACGCGCGGCCATTTCCATATCTTCGATTTGCTGGCGCGCCGTTTCGAGCGAGCTTTTATAAGACTTCGACGACTTCTTTGATTTTTCAAGGCGGCGCAGATGTTCGCACGCTTCCGAGAAATGGCGGTGCACGTTGTCGCAAACGACGACAAATTCTTCCGTCACCTTTTGTTTAAAGAAAAATTTGGGATACCATTTTTGCAAAGAGGCTTCCGCTTTTTCATATTCTTTTTGCAGGCGGTTGCGCGTTGCAGGGCTTTTGACCTTGCTCCACTTTTGATAACAAACGTCGGCTTTGCGAGAGGCGAGCTGGACGTTTTTGATGAGCAGCTTTAACGCCTTCATGTATTTTTCGCGTCCGTCAATTTTCTTGTCTTGAATCACGCGATCAAAACGCTCTCTGCTTTGCTCTAATTTTTCGGCCAGATTGACGTATTCCTTGGAGATGAAGCCGAATTTATGCAGATGCTTTTGCACTTGCGCTTCCGCTTCTTCAATGCGCTTGGAAATTTCCACCTCTTGCTCGCGGGTGAGGAGAGGCACTTGCCCCATTTGTTTGAGATACATGCGGACGGGATCGTCCAGAATATCAAGTTTCGTGTCGCTTTTTTCAGGCTCTACGGCCTCCTCGTCTTGATCGTGGACTTGCTTGTAACGGTCCACTTCCGAGGCGTCAATCACGTCAATTTCAAGATTGCGCAGAAAACCGAGAATGCCTTCCACTTCCTCCGCGTTATTCACCGTTTCGGGCAATGCTTCATGCAAATCGTCAAACGTCAGGTAGCCCTGCTCTTTGGCGAGCTTGATGAGATCGCGCAGTCGATCTTGCCGTTCCGTGTTGTCTTTCCAAACGGCGGCGACGTTTTCTTTCGTGTCTAAATTCGTTTGCTTGGGGCGGTGATTTTTGCCGAGCGGCTGGGCGGTTGCGCTCGGTTGCGTTTCGATTTTAGGCGGAACAGGCCCGCCTTTTTTCGGCGCAGCGATGCTTTTTTTCGGCGCGACAACGGTTTTTTTAGGCGCAGGGGAAAGCGCGGCCTTTCGGACAGGGCTCTTCGCCTTGACCGCTTTTTTAGAAGCAACACTTTTATCCGTTGAACGCTTTTTGCCTGTTTTTTTCACACTCTTTAAACTCCTCAAAACAATGATGAACGATCCTTTGCAAAAATGACTGACGCGCGGCCGCTTTGCATATGAATTAAGAACTCCATTTTAATAATAAACTGTCAACCGTGAGACAAAATCAACCTCGTGTCAAGAGGCATTTCCTTTCGAGGATGCGACCCATTTCAACCGTCCAATCTTTCTGTTTTTGTTCGTTCTTGGGAGCGGCTTTGATCTGCTGTGCCAGAAGCGTCAGACGGCGATTTAAGTAATCCAGTTCCATTTGTTTCATTAACATTTCCATGTTTTTGATCCGTTCCGCAACAGGCAACCTTACCAAAGCGTCTAAGGCCGCGCTGTTGACAAGACCAGCAAGGTAGTTTTGCTCATGCGGTTCAACATTCGCATACAACCCCGCCGGCCCGGACCACTCATCGTTCATGTGTGCTTCGATGATTTTGTCAAGCAACTCCGCCCCGTTTAAATCGCGCAGCCATTCCGGATGCAGACGGCGTTGCGCTTCAGGAATCATTTCCGCGCCGGAAAGAACAAACAAAATGAGCTCTTGAATCAAAGAGTGCATTGCGATGGTCGCCGTCGGAGAGGGCGCCTCGGCGGCGGGAGTTTTGGAGGTTTTTCTTTGCCGCAGCCGCTCGA
Source organism: bacterium (assembly GCA_043805085.1). GTDB lineage: Bacteria > Verrucomicrobiota > Verrucomicrobiia > Methylacidiphilales > Verrucolacustridaceae > JAZDII01. The sequence goes on along the minus strand of JAZDII010000053.1, from coordinate 18,790 downwards.
CTTCTTGTTTCAGCAGCGTGATGGCAATGTCGAGCTGGTGCGCCGCTTGCGTTGCGAGCCTGTCGCGCATCACTCCGTTTTCAACGAGCGTCAGCAGCCGCGCCACGCTTTCGACAACCCGCCGCCGCGCCGCCGGAGCGTTGCCGCCTTCTTTCTTGAGATGTTGGGCGATGTAGAAATCAAGATAATCCACAGGCTTTGCCAGCAGAGCGCGAAACGTCTCCGCGCCTTGTTGGGAAATGATGGAATCAGGATCGTGTCCGGCGGGCAGGAGAATGACTTGGATGCCCAATTCGGATTGGACGAGGACGTTCAGATTGCTTTCAGAGCCGAGGAGCAACTCGCCGAGGCGCGCGGCGGCTTCTTGGCCCGCGCGGTCGGAGTCGAGGCACAAAATCATGCGGTCGGTGAAACGCTTGAGCAAGCGGCAATGCTCTTCCGTGAACGCCGTGCCGAGCGGCGCGACGACGTTGGCGATGCCCGCGCTGTGGCAGCGCAAAACGTCAATCTGCCCCTCGCAAACAATCGCGCAACCGGCGTCAAGGATGGCGCGTTTGGCTTTGTCGAAGCCGAAAAGAAGACGGCTCTTTTTAAATAAAATCGTTTCAGGCGAGTTGACGTATTTGGGGCTGTTCTTGTTCTCCTCCATCAATCGTCCGCTAAACGCAACGATCTGCCCCGCTTCATTGCGGATGGGAAACATCAGGCGATTCCTGAAGCGGTCATATAACTTGCCGGATTCGTGGCGAATGATGATTCCCGCGTCGAGCAGTTGCTGCGCGGAAAAACCGGCTTTCTTGCCCCATTGCGCAGAAGTGTCCCAAGCGGCGGGGACGTAACCGAGGCAGAAATCTTTTACCCAACTCAAAGGAATGCGGCGCGATTCAAGATACTTGCGCGCTGGAGCTGCTTCGGAATCGGAGAGCAGCAAATCGCGCCAATGCAAGGCGAGTTGATTGTGAAGACGGATCAGACTTTCCTTCGCGGCCTTATCGGAACTCGGCGCGCGGGAAGCGGCGTCCTCCGTAATCGTGATGCCTGCTTTATCCGCCAGATGACGCACGGCGGTGGGAAAATCCACATTTTCATAAAGCATGAGAAATTTAAAAACATCTCCGCCGTGCCCGCTGCTGTAACATTTGAACGATTGCTTGCCCGGGCTGACCATGAAGGAAGGAGTTTTTTCCTTATTAAAAGGACTCAGCGCTTTGTAATAAGCGCCCGCGCGCTTCAACGGCACATATCCGCCGATGATATCCACGATGTCCACGCTTTGACGGATTTTTTCAATCGTTTCGGGGGAGATGGCCATTCAGCCTTATCTTACGCAGGTTTATCAAACCTTCAAGCAATGAAGGGGAGCTGCGTTAATAACTATACCGCGCGCCTACGTTAAACATGTTGGCTATGTAGTCTCCGAAGCCGCTCTGGCAATGGTAGTAAGCCGAGCAATTCCAGTTTGCGTCAATTTGAACGTTGATGCCCATGCCGATTAACGCGGACGTTTGAGGCGCGCCTTTTGTCGTGGTGGTAAAGGCTCCGCCCGATCCTTGAGCCAGTTGCGAAGTGACGACGTGGTCGCTGCCTAAAAGTTCTTGTTGGAGCGAGAGGCTGAATTCCGGCAAAAACGTGGCGAAAGACGCGTCCCACATGTAACTCACACGTCCGCCGGCATTGGCCAGCAGCGACGACTGGTCTTGTTTATCCACCGTAAGGTCCAGCGCGCCTGCTCCCGTTTCCGTGTATTTATCCACGGAAACGCCCGTATATTGCAGCGAACCTAGGGGGCCGAAGATAAAATGCTTGTAAGTCCAATCGTAACCGCCTTCGCCGAAAACGCTGTATTGCATGCCGTCGGGTTTAGCTGTGGCCGTGCGGTCAATGCCCGGAAACACAATGCGCCGTTTCATGTCGTAAGCGTTCAAGCCGAGGTTCACCATACCGTTCATGTAAAAACCCTTCCAAGAACCCATCACGTAAGTTCCGATGGAGTAACCCTGCATGTCCGTTGTGCTGCCGGCGTCGTCTAAACTTGTTGAGGAAGAGCTGAACCCCGTCATCAATCCCACGGCAAGGTTTTTGAAGAGACGGTAATCGCCGCCCACGGTGACGCCGCCTGATGTGAAGTCGTAGCCGATTTGGTTGGCATCGCCGTCGCGGCTGCCCAATGCGCCGCTTCCGTTGACGAAAAAGCCCCAGTTTTTGGCAGCGTCTTCCACGGGTGAAATAAGAACGAAGCGATCTGTGCTGGCTTGAAGTCCTTTAATCCCCACTCCATCCAAAGGCCCTCCTTTGAACACCAAATCCAGCCCCCGCGAACTCAAGCCCACGCCTTCTTGAAGCGCGGTCAGTTGGTCGCGCATTTCCATGGCTCTTTGGGAAATGTTGTGCGCTTGCGTGTTCGCGGCGGTGACGCTTTGCGTGACGAGCGCGCCGCTTCCGGCAGGCATGATTTGTTGGTAGGCATTGGCGACTTGAGCGTAGGTGGTAAGATTATTGATGGCGTTGAAAACGGTGGAGAGGTCTCCCGTAGCAGAGGGTGATGCGTTGTTGAGCATTTGGCCGACGGCTAATTGATTAGGCGTGAGCGTGGCGGCTAAAGCGGGGTTAGCGTAATCGCGCCCATAGATTAAATCTACACTGCTCGTCTTATAAACGGCACGCAAAGAAGGAGCAAAAATACCTGTGGACGAGGATAGATTGCTGATGAGGGAGGAAAATCGCCCTGAAATTGAGTTGGCGGCGACAATACTAGCAAACGTGGTGTTGAGGGCGGGTTGATAACCTCCCAGACAGGAAACGTTCAGTGTGCCGCCTAAAGCAGCCGCGCCTGTGACGGCCAATTTATCAAAACTCGACGCTGAAGCCATTTCGATGGTGAGTTGGCCGCCGCTGGTTTGGGTGTAATTATTTTGAAGGGAGAGCGTCCCTGTTCCTGAAATGGAACCCGGATTTACCGTGCCGCCTGTGTTATAAAAGCCGTCTGAAGTGGTGATGGAGCCTCTGCCGGTGACGGTTCCCTGGCGCAGCAGGAATTGAGATTTTTTGAGGGACATTTCGTTGAGCGTCCCGTCCACCACAAGATTGCCGCCATAAACGTTCACGCCGTCGCGCACGGTGAATGTCCTGCCGACGGGAATGTTAAACGTGGCGTCGCTTTTGCCGACGGAAAGGGATTCCGCGCGGATGTCTGTGCTGATGGTGTTCGCGCCTGATGTGAGCAGCGCCATTTTACCTTCGTTGACGATGACTTGATAATTGTTCCATGTGCCGGTGTCTAATGCATAGAGGTCGGATACGGTGAGCGTCCATGTGCCGAGGCCGCTTTCTCCCCAAAAGGCATTGGAGAGAAATGTCCAATCAATGCCGGCAGATGGACTTGGGTCTCCGGTGTAAGGCGCGGGCGATGTCAAGCGGCTGACCATGCCGCTAGGAGAAGTGAGGACAACTTGTAAATCACCGCGAAAGGTGTGGCTGATATTAAGATGAATTTCTACGGATTCAAGAGGTTGGGTTAATTGCGAGCTGTTGAGAGTAAAGGTGCGGCTGACGGAAGAACCGTCGGTAATTGCCGCATTAACGCTTGTTGTGCTTCCTGTGTAGGTGGATGCTTCCGTGACATAAGCCACGTCTTGAAGTTTGTTGATGAAGCTGGTGGCATTGATGAGGCCAAAGCCGTAATTAGGATCAAATTTGAGTCCCGCTCCGTTGGTTCTCCATCCACCATAACTACTTGCACTGGAATCTGAAGCATCTACTTGTGTGCTAGTGGTCGTGAGCAGATATTTAGCCATGCGATCACCCATGAAGGTGTTCACTTCTTTTCCGAGAGCCATGACGCCGCTGACAAGAGGTGTAGCAGAAGATGTTCCTCCAAAGGTGCTTGTATCATTCAAATCGGGAAAGGAATCTCCGTCCGATGATCCGGCAACTGTATTATAACCTTTGTCTCCAGTTCTGTCGGTAGTCGTAATGCCTGTGAAGCCTGTGCTGCTGGAGCTAGGCGCGGTGACAAACACATTCGCGCCGAAACTACTATAACTGGCATATTTACCGTCGCTCCCTAACGCAGCGACGACAAGAATGTTGGGATTCGTTGCGTAACGGTTCTTATTGGCATCTTCCATGACACCGCCTCTGTAGTTTCCTGAAGCAAAGACGCTAATAACGGTGTTGGCGGCAATCCTATTAAGAGCTGTTTGTAAAACACTTGCATCTTTAAAAGGGGTGGTAGCTCCGTAACTGTTGTTTTTAACCGCAATGGTTGGAGGAGCTTGGATGACGCCGCTAGTGGAAACGCCGCTTTGCCAATAATAAGCGTCGTTGATATTTTGATCCGTTATGCCACCGTAATTGCCGCTAAAGTCTAACCGCAATCCGGCGATGCTTGCATAGGGCGCAGCTCCCGTGACACCGATGCCATTGCCGCCGCGAGCGGCAGCTACTCCGGCGACGGATGTTGCATGGCCGTCTGTGGGGTCTAAAGGCCCTTGGGCGACGCCTTCGTAACCTGCGCTAAAATTATGGCTTAGGGAAGAGACGTAATTCGCCGCTAGATCAGGATGAGTCCCTTCCACGCCGTCGTCTATAAAGCCAATCACAACGCCTTGTCCCGTGATGCCTTGAGACCAAACGCCTGTGAGGTTGGCGTCTATGCCCGTGTTGGTTGAGGAAAGGGGCGCGTTATTGTCGAGATGCCATTGGCCAAGAAAACCGGAGGGAGAATTGTAAGAATAATAGGGGTCGTTAGGAGCGAAAGGGGTATTGCCAAGAAATGTTGCCGCATAAGAAGAAACAGCGAAGCAAGGCAGAAAAAAACTAAGCAAAAATGTCTTGGAAATTTGCTTGAATAAAGGCGACATTTTTTTATGAAAGTTGCGTTGGGCTTGTGAAAAAGCAAGTAGTTTAGCGTTTTTTTCTTATGTTTTCTTGTTCTGTAGAAAACAGCGCCATCTGTCATTCCCGATAGCGAAGCGAGTCGGGAATCCAGAAGTCTGGTTTCCCGCTTTCGCGGGAATGACACGAAGAAAAAGCTTTTTTTCGATAGACCCGCTTCCAAAACTGCTGTTTTCTACAGAGCATTATGTTTTTGATTCGTTTTGCATTCATTTTTTCTCTGACGGCTTGCGCGCTTTTTTTAAGCGACGGCTATGCGGTCGAACCGGAAAAAAAGAAATCGCGCGTGGTGATTTTGGAAGACCCTTCCTTGGTTTCGCGCTTCAGTATTGATTCCGTCCGCGCGGCGCAAGCGTTTAACCGCGCTTTTTTGGCTTTTACCAAGAGTTCGACGGTGGAGGCGGGTTGGCGGACGTTGGTTCAGCCGCAGGATATTATCGGCATCAAAATTGTCGCGCCGGGTAATCCTATCATGGCTTCCAACCGCGCGGTGTTGGAGGCCGTTGTGGACGGGTTGAAAAAAGCGGGCGTCAAGCCTTCTAACATTATCATTTGGGACAAATTCGCCGATCAGATGATGGCGAGCGGCTACATTCCCACGGAATCGGCGGAGGATTGGCAGTTGCGCGCAGTGTTGCCGGATTCGGGTTTTGACGGGAAGAAATTTTATTTTAATGAAGTCGCCGGAAAATTGATTTGGGGCGATTACGAGTTCGTTGGCGTCACCCAAATCGCCAACCTCGCCGCCAGCGCGGTGGAAAAGGAGAAGACGGAATCCGGTGATTTGCCCGTGCCTGACCAAATCAGCAACCGCTCTTTCTTCGCTAAAATCGTGACGCAGCAAGTGACGAAGATTATCAACCTCGCCGTGATGACGGATCATCATGATTTGGGCATTTACGGAGCGTCTGCGTCTTTGGCGATGTCTAGCGTGGATAATACGCGCCGCTTTCTCATGCCGCAAGTGCGCGGAGATCCGGCTGTGGGCGAGATTCTCAACCACGAAGCTTTGAAAGATAAAGTCGTGCTGCATGTGATGACGGGGCTTATCGCGCAGTTTGCGGGCGGCCCTGCTTTTCATCCTCATTATGCTCAATCGCCCGGCCTACTGTTGATCAGCCGCGATCCTGTGGCGTTGGACACCCTTGCTCTGGAGCGGCTGGAAGAGTGGCGCAAGGAGAAGGTTGTCCCGCCCATCGGCGAAGATGCGAAGCACCTGAAAGCGGCGGCAAGCTTGGGCGCGGGCACGAACGACAAAAAGCAAATGGAAATTGTCAAACTGCCCGTTGCTCCGTAAAAACACGGAATGAAAAGACCGGTTGCTCTGATTATCCGCGACGGCTGGGGCATCAGCCCCAACGGACGCGCCGCCGCTGAAAAAGAAGGCAACGCCACGTTGCTGGCCAAGACGCCGTTTCACGATTATCTTTATGCGACGTATCCTTGCGCCACGTTGAGCGCAAGCGGCGAGGACGTCGGCTTGCCCGCCGGGCAGATGGGCAATTCGGAAGTCGGCCATCTCAACTTAGGCGCGGGTCGCATTGTTTATCAGGATTTCACGCGCATCAGCCTCGCCATCCGCGACGGCTCTTTTTTCAAGAACGAAGTTCTGCTTCGTTTTTTTGAAAAATTAAAAACGGCGAAAAAAATGCTGCATCTCGTCGGCCTCGTTTCCGACGGCGGCGTGCATTCGCACCAAGACCACGCGCTTGCTCTTGTCAAAATGGCCAAGCAAAGCGGGTTGTCGGAAATTTATGTTCACGCCATCACGGACGGACGCGACACTTCGCCGAAGGGAGGAGTTGGTTCTCTTGCCGCTTTGCAAAAGGGATTGCAGGCGATTGGCGTTGGCCGCGTGGCGACGCTGATCGGTCGTTATTATGCGATGGATCGGGATAAACGCTGGGATCGCACGAAGCTGGGTTATGACTTAATCATGAACGGCGTCGGCCAGCCTGCGTCTGATCCCGTGGAGGCTCTTCAAGCTTCTTACGCCGCAGGCGTCACGGATGAATTTGTCAAACCCGTTTGTTTTCTGAAAGAGAGGCGGCCCATCGTTCAGGATGGCGACGGCATTTTGTTTTTTAATTTTCGCCCCGATCGCGCGCGACAGTTGAGCCGCGCGTGGCTTGAGGCGGAATTTCAAGATTTCAACCGCGGCCCGCGCATCCGCATCGAATATGCCACGCTGACGCAGTATGATCCCAACTACACGCCGCTTGGCGCGCAAGTTGTTTTCCCTCCGCAAAACGTCAGCAACATTTTGGCGGAAGTGTTGAGCGCGGCGGGGCGCACGCAATTTCGTTTGGCGGAAACGGAGAAATATCCGCACGTGACGTATTTTTTCAACGGCGGCAACGAGACTCCTTATCAGGGAGAAGACCGCGAGATGTCGCCGTCGCCCAAGGTGGCTACTTACGATTTGCAGCCGGAGATGAGCGCTTATGAAGTGACGGACATCATGCTGAAAAAACTCGACAGCGGTTTGTATGATCTCTTCGTTCTCAATTACGCTAACGCCGACATGGTCGGTCACACAGGCGTTTTACCCGCCGCTATCAAGGCTGTGGAGACGGTGGACATTTGCTTAAAGCGCGTTTTGGAAAAGATTTTGAGCATGGGCGGTTGCGCGTTGGTCACTGCGGATCACGGCAACTGCGAGCGCATGATTGCCGAAGACGGCTCGCCGTACACGTCTCACACGTCCAACCTCGTGCAGCTTCTTTACGTCGGCGGCGACCACGCGAATTTCCGCCTACGCAACGGCATTTTAGCGGACATCGCGCCGACGCTGCTGCATTTGCTTAAATTGTCCCAACCCCAAGAAATGACGGGGAAGACGCTGATTGATTCTAAAATATAATGGCATGCGCTTGCTTGTCAGGATCAAAGCGATTGATAATAGACGTCGAACCACCAAGCAGTTTCTCTAGTTTTTGATGGAAATTATCTACTTTTTCTTGTCGAAGATGGGAACGGCAAAGTTCTAAAATGGCCATGCCCCAAAATTCAGTGGCATAATTAACGGTACGACAATGTTCGTAGAGAAGGGCAGAACCACTATTAGATGAGCAAAAAGCCAGAGAAGGGCTATGCATGATTTTGGCGCATCCAACGTGTAATACTTCGCTTAAATCTCTATAAACGGCATGATACATAAATTTCCACGGACGGCCTAGTTTTTCACATATTTTAGATATTTTAGGAAATCCATATTGAGACTCACATGATAATTTTGTTTTTTCTAAGATGTCGTCAAAGGTTTCTACAATTTGCTTCGCGTGTTTGGCCTCATTACAAGCGGCATCTGAAATGTCTTTTTCAGGACCAGAAGCCATTTCAAATAGTGCATTTTTTCGTTTTTCTGCTTCTTTTCTTGCGTATCCAACCCAATTACTTAAACGTTGGTGTTTTGATTCCCCTAAATTTTCGCTTTCCAGATAAAAAATAACGATAACAGTTTCAAACACTGTGCGAGTTAAAGATGCCGTAGTAAAATATCCTATTTCCGTTTGCTTCTTAAAGCTGTCGAGAATGTCCCAAAATAAAAGAAACAATCGCTCTGTTAGCGAGCGGCGTACGATTTGTTCAAATCGGGTTGATTTTTCGGGAAGAGATTGTATCAGTTCTCTCGCTTCTTCTAGAAGCAAAAAGAGATTTTCTTGAAGAAACTTTTTTAGTTCTTCTGCGATTTCGAGCGCATCATTGTTCATCTTTAGACATTCACGGAATCTAATGCCATTTTGTGCGTCATGCTTTGGATGAGCTTCTGGACGGCTTGCGCGGCTCGTTGGCTGGCGCCGACGTCGCCTAGTCGCGCCGTCACTTCGCGCAAGCGCGCTCGTGTTTCCATGCGCCAGCGCGGGTTCTTGGCTATTTGGCGGATAGCTCCGACAAGGCGCCGCGCGTTGGCGTTATTTTGCAAAAATTCCGGAACAACTTTTTCTCCCGCCAAAATGTTGACGATGCTGATGTAGGGCAGTTGGACGACTTTTTGCCCGATCCAAAAGGTGAGGGGATTGGTTTTGTAAATCACCAGCATCGGCACGCTGGCGACGCAGCATTCAAGCGTCGCCGAGCCGGAGGCGACGAGCGCCAAGTCGCATCGGCTAAGGTGGGTCAATTGATGGCCTGTGTGGATTTCGTAATTCAGTTTGCGCGCGGGCGAGGCCAAGATGGCGGATTCCATGCTGGCGCGCGCTTCTTCGTCGGTTGCGAGAAAGATGAACGTCGCGTCGCGCAAGAAGACGGACGCTTGCGCCGCTGTTTCCAGTAAAACAGGCAAGTGGCGGACGATTTCTTGCCGTCGGCTTCCCGGCATCATGGCGATGCGATGAATGCCTTGATTGTTGTTTTCATCAATGGCTGGTTTCTCCCATCTATCCAGCAAAGGGTGTCCAACCCATTCCACTTTCAAATCCGGCTCATTTTCTCCAAACCAATTTTTTTCGAACGGGAAAATGACGAGCAGCAAGTCAATGACCCTGCGCATCAGGCGCGTCCGGTTCTTTTTCCAAGCCCACACTTGCGGGCTGATGTAGTAAATAATGGGCACGCCGGGCGCCAAGCTGCTGATTTTTCGCGCAAGGCGGAGGTTGAATCCGGGGTAATCCACCAGAATGAGAGCGTCCGGTTTTTGTTGCTCAATATCCGCGGCGACTTGATAAAAGAAATCGCGGAATTTGAAATAATGCCGCAGCACGTCGGTCAGCCCGACGACGGCGTGAACGGCGAGGTCAAACAACTGCCGTTGCCCTGCCGATCTTAAATGAGAACCGCCGACGCCTAACGCGGTCATGCGGGGGAAAAGTTTTTTTAATTCGCTTAAAAGAAGGGCCGCGTAACGGTCGCCGCTTGCTTCTCCCGCGACGATGTAAAACCGCCATGTTTTTTCCGTCGGCGTTTGACTGGCGGGAGGCGCGGCGTGAGCGTCTTTTTCCTGCTTAGCCGCTTTGCCGGGGCGTTGTTTTCGCGCCTTTTTAGGGGCTGTTTTGTTCATGTTAGTGAGAGCGCATCGCGGCGTAAGCTTCTTTTGTGCTGCGCTTAATTTCTTCCAAAATCATGGCGGCCGCTTTAAGCGCGTTGGAAGCGTGCGCGCCGGAAACGACGGGCGAGGAGCGCGTTTCTACGCATTCCAAAAAGGATTCCAGCTCTCGCTTGAGCGGCTCGTCTTTGGCGACGGGAATCGCTTCCCGAACGATTTGAGATTTCACTTTGCGATAAATTTCGCCTGATTGGTGTTGATAATCGAGCGAGAGATAAACGTCTTCTTGAAACACGCGGATTTTGCGCATCTTTTCAGGGCTGATGCGGCTTGTGGTGATGTTGGCGATGCAGCCGTTTTCAAAACGAATGCGCACGTTGGCGATGTCCTCTCCCTTGCTTAAAACGGGAATGCCGACTGCGTCGAGAGATTTAATGGGCGAGCGCACGAGGTGGAGAATAATTTCCAAATCATGAATCATCATGTCCATGACGACGCCAATGTCCGTGCTGCGTCCGGGGTAGGGCGAGAGGCGGTGCGCTTCGATAAAACGCGGGTTGGATAATCTCTCTTCCAACGCCGTCAACACAGGATTAAAACGTTCGACGTGGCCGACTTGAAGAATGACCTTGGCCGTTTCCGCCAGCTCCACGAGCTTGCACGCTTCTTCCGTGTCCAAGGCGAGCGGCTTTTCCACCAGCACATGTTTTCCGGCTTGGATGCATTGGGACGCCACATCCGAGTGGCTGGAAGTGGGCGTGGCGATGGAAATGACGTCCGCTGCTTCCATGGCTTCTTTTAGGCAAGAGAAGCAACGCACGTCATGTTGCTGCGCGATGCGCCTGCAAACGTCCTGTTCGATATCATACACGCCCGCAAGCTCGGCGTTTTTGAGTTGAGCGTACACGCGCGCATGGTTTTTTCCCATGTGGCCTACGCCGACGACAACCGCTTTTAATTTATTTTTCATAATCGTTTTCAAAAGTCCCCGGAAGATTCTTTAGCAAAAATGGTGATTTGATGACGAGCAGCCAATTCTGTAATTTCCGGCAATTCCAAGAGCAAGGTTTTTTTTGCCTCGCAGACGATGCCGCCTATGGAAACTTCCGCCGCCGCGCGCACCGTTTCCGAGCCGAGGACGGGAACGTCGAACCGGAAATCTTGGTTGGGTTTTGAAATTTTAATCACCGTCGCGTCTTTCTTCCCCAGTCGGCCTCCTCGAAGAATGGTTTCGTTTGTTCCCTCAAAACCTTCAACGGAGAGAACCGTGCCGTTTTTCACCACAACCGTTTGGCCGATGTCCAGCGCGCTGACTTGCTTGGCGATAGGCCAGCCGAATTCCACGTTGCGCAATAGCGCGCGGCTGGCTTGAGGCCCTGCGATGTGGCCGGCTTGGGCGAGGTGATTTTCCACATAAGTCGTGGCGGGCAAAACGCGCATGCCGTTTTTTTCAAGCTCGTCGGCAACGGCGCCGAAAAGGGATTCCGCGTTTCTTTCGCGCAGCCGTGCCAGCAAAAGCAGTGTTTTCCAATCCGGCCTTAAATCAAACAAACGTTGCGGCGTGATTTGGCCGGCCATGATGACGGTGTTGACGCTTTCCTTTGAAAAAAAATGCAGGAGTTTATTCAACTGACCCACCCGCAGCCAGCAAACGGCGTCTGCTTGCGTCGTCCATTCCGGCGTGGTTTCATTCTCCAAAGCGGCGACAACGATGTGTTCCGGCGAGGATGTTGTCCGCTGCGCCGCGCGCGCTCCATTCAAGACCATGGCGGGGTAGATGCCTTTTCCGGCGATGAGTCCTAGACAGTTCATGTATTGCTTTATGAAGTAAAAAGCGTGAAAATCAATCCTTGACCTAAAATCTTATTTTCAGCAAGCTAATCGCTTACGTTCGGTTGGCTTGGGGTTCAAGTGGGAACTAAAAGGTTTCCACTTTTTTTTTCAGCAAACCGGCGAGTTGTTGATTAAGAAAAAGATATGAATCAGGATTTTTTAGCCGTTCTCGAATACATGGAGAAGGAGAAAGGCATTAACCGCAAGGTGATGCTTGAAGTGATTCAATCCGCCCTCCTTTCCGCTTGTCAAAAATCCCTTGGCCCGACCCAAGACTTGCGCGTCGAATTAGACCCGAAGACGGGAAAGATTCAAGTGCTTGCTTCGCTTAAAGTTGTGGACAAGGTGCAATCGCCTTCCGAAGAGATTCAACTTCTCAAGGCGCGCCAGCACAAAATCACGGCGCAATTGGGCGAACGAGTTGAAGTGGTCGTCACGCCTAAGGATTTCGGGCGCATTGCCGCCCAAGTTTTTAGCCAAACGATGAAGCAAAATTTGCGCAACATCGAGCGCACGATGGTGATTGATGAATTTAAAGATCGGGTAGGGGAGATTGTCACCGGCACGGTGAGGCGTTTTGAGCGTTCCGATGTTATCATAGATTTAGGCAAATTTGAGGGAATTATGCCCGCCAAGGAGCGTGTGCCGACGGAAGAATACACCATTGGCGAACGCATCCGCGCGTTGGTTTTGGCCGTGGAAAACTCGCTTCGCGGGCCGGAGATTATTCTCACGCGCAGTCATCCGAATTTTGTGCGGCGTTTGCTGGAACTGGAAGTTTCCGAGTTGCACGACAAAGCGGTGGAAATCAAAGCCCTTGCGCGCGAGGCCGGTTATCGCACTAAAATCGCTGTTTGGTCGAATGACGAAAAAGTTGATCCCGTCGGCGCATGCGTCGGCATTCGCGGCTCGCGCGTCAAAAACATCGTCCGCGAGTTGAATAATGAAAAAATAGACCTCTTTCGCTGGTCGCCTAACATTCAAGAACTCGTCATCGAAGCTCTCAAGCCAGCCAAGCTGAAAAAGCTTGAGGTGGATCAAGAGCAAAAGCGCGTCAAGGTGTTCGTGGACGAGGAAAATCTTTCCCTCGCTATCGGACGTCGCGGCCAGAATGCGCGCCTCGCTTCGCGCCTTTCCGGTTGGGAAATTGACGTTGAAAAAGAAAAAACCGAGGCCGTTGGGTTTGAACAAAAACTCGAGCAAGCCATCCAACAATTAGCGGATGGGCTGCAAGTGGACCGTGAAACGGCGCAGGCTATCGCCACCGCCGGATTTTCTTCCATTAACGATATTAACGCCGCAAGCGACGAAGACATCCGCGAAGCTTTGCCCACTATGAACGCTGAATTGATCGAAAAAATCCGCGCCAACGCTCTTTCCAGTAAACAAAAATCCGCGCCAACTTCTTAATCTATCATGTCCAAACCCGTTAAAACCGCCCCCAAAAAAACATTGGCAAAAAAAGCCGAAAGCGCGCCTAAAAAGAAAGTGAGCGGGGGAGTGTCTCGGAAAAAGGCGGAAAAAACTCCGGAGATCAAAAAAGAATCTGCTTCGCACAAAGTTGCCGCGAGCAAGCCGTCAGATCAGCAACCTCCTGTTGCGGAAAAAATCGTTGAAGCGAAGCAAGAGCCTGTTCTTGCGCCGATGCCCGTAGAAACTGTTTCAGAGGCCGAGGGAGATCAGAATATCTCCATGAAACCGCCCATTATTATTCGGGAACTGGCGACAAAGCTTGGCTGCAAGCCCTTCCAAATCATTCACGAATTGATGGAGGTCAACATTTTCGCCACGCTTAATCAGGCGATTGACGAAGAAATCGCCCGCAAGGTTTGCGAAAAACGCGGCTTCACTTTCAATGTGGAAAAGCGCGAAAAAGGCGCGGGCGTGCATAAGCCGGAACCCGTCGTCGCGCCTCCGCCGCCTCCCGTCAAGGCGGCTCAAACAAAGGGTCGCCCGCCTGTGGTGACTTTCATGGGGCATGTGGATCACGGTAAAACTTCTCTCTTGGACGCCATTCGCCAAGCGCGTGTGGCGGCGGGAGAGGCGGGTGGCATCACGCAGCATATCGGCGCTTACACGGTGACGCATCAAGGGCATCCCATCACTTTTCTCGACACGCCCGGCCACGAAGCTTTCACGGCGATGCGCGCGCGCGGCGCAAATGTCACGGACATCGCAGTCATCGTCGTCGCGGCGGATGACGGCATCATGCCGCAGACGCTTGAAGCCATTCGCCACGCTCAAGCGGCTAAAGTCGCCATTATGGTGGCGATCAACAAAATTGATATGCCCGGCGCCAATGTGGATAAAGTCAAAGGCCAGCTTCAAGAAAAAGGACTTGTGCCGGAAGATTGGGGAGGACAAACCATTTGCTGTCCCGTTTCCGCGACGAAGAAGGTCGGCATTGATAAATTATTGGAGATGATTCAGCTCCAAGCGGAGGTTCTCGAATTAAAAGCCCAGCCGACCGGCGACGCGCGCGGCACGGTCATTGAAGCGCAAGTGGAGCAAGGGCGCGGTTCGACGGCCACTGTCCTCGTGCGCCAAGGCACGCTCAAAACCGGCGACGCTTTCATCTGCGGCCCCTTTTGGGGCAAGGCAAAAGCTTTGGTTAATGACCTCGGCAAGAACGTGAAAGAAGCCGGGCCGTCCATGCCCGTTAAAATCGTCGGCTTCCTCGGCACACCTTCGCCGGGTGAAGAATTTACCGTCGTTCCCAATGAGCGCGAGGCTCGCCAGATCGCCGAAGAGCGCACGGAAGCGGCGCGTGTCGGTAAATTGAACGAACCGACTTCCGCCGTCACTTTGGAGAATATTTTTGATTCGATTAAAGAAGGACAGAAAAAAGTTTTGAATCTTGTTTTAAAGACCGATGTTCAAGGCTCTTTGGAAGCCATCATGGATTCGCTCAAAAAAATCAAAAGCGAGAAAGCGGAGGTGAATTTCATCTTGGCCGCAGTCGGGCCTATCAATGAATCGGACATCCTGCTCGCCAAAGCGTCCAACGCTGTCGTGATCGGCTTTGGCACCAAGACGGACAACGCCGCCGCGGCCGCTGCAAAAAAAGAGAACGTCCAGATCAAACTTTACAGCATCATTTATGAACTCATTGATCAAGTGAAAGAGGCGATGGCCGGCTTGTTAGATCCGGAAACGCGCGAGAGCCAAATCGGCACGGCGTTGGTGAAGAAAGTGTTCGAGCTTTCCAAATTTCCCGTGGCCGGTTGCATGGTGCAGAGCGGCAGGCTGTCCCGAACGGGCCGCGCGCGTGTGGTGCGCAAGAAACAGCCGATTTACGACGGCGCGATTGTCACGCTCAAACGCTTTCAAGACGATGCGTCGGAAGTGCGCGCCGGTTTGGAATGCGGTGTGCGCCTCGGCAATTTCAGCGAATACGAGGAAGGGGACGTCATCGAGTGCTATGTGCTCGAAAAAGTCCCGCAGTCGCTTTAATACCAAATCTGAAAAATAAATTTATAAATGGTTGCAGTTGTCAATGAGCCCGATTTTCTTGCCGCTCCCGCGGAAAAAATCGGAGATTGCCACGCCTCCCGGCTCGCAATGACAACCAAAGCAAGGCGTTTGTCATTGCGAGGAGCGGCAGCGACGAAGCAATCTCGGGTGCAGGGGAGGTTTAAAATTTTCGTGTTATGAGCAGTCGCAGACTTATTCGAGTGGCGGAAGTCATCCGCGCGGAAATTGGCCGTCTTATCGCGCGTGAGCGCAGCTTAGAAAACGCATTATTGACGATTACGTCGGTGAACGTCTCGCCGGATTTGAAGGAAGCTTTTGTTTATTGCTCTTCTCTTAACGCCAAGCTTTCAGGGCACGAGACGCTTGTTTTGTTGGAAAGAGCGAGGGTGAGTTGGCAGTCTATTCTCGGCAAGAAAATGAAAACGAAACACACGCCGCGGTTGAGCTTTCGCATGGACGACGCTCAAAAACGCGGTGATCGCGTTTTGCAGATTCTTGATGAGATTGTTCAAGAAGAAGAAAAAGGGGAAGGAGCTAGTTAGCATCCTCTTCTTCATCCTCGTTGCCTTTTCCTGCTGTTAATCCTCTCATTTTGGCAATGTGCGGCCTGAAAAATCCGTAGAGCAGGTAAGCGGTGAAGACGATGGCGAGGGCGAATCGGTAATAAATCACCACGACGGCGATGCCCAAAATAATGAGCAGCAAACGCCGTATGGGCCAGCGTGTGTGCCAGTCCACGGTTTTGAAGCTGGGGTATTGACACTTGCTGAACATCATGAAGCTCAAAAACAGCATGAGAAACGCCAGCACGTATTTGAGCGGGCCGATTTCGCGGTCGGCTTCGTAGTAATGCAAAAGCAGCATGGTGATGGAGGCTGTCAGCCCCGCTGCCGCGGGAATGGGGAAGCCCGTGAATTCTTTACTTGCTTCCTTGCTGGGTTCGGCGGCGTGAACGTTAAACCGCGCCAGACGCAACGCGCCGCAGGCTAAATAGATAAAGGCGATCATCCAGCCGATGCGCGACGGCAGCTCGTAAAGCACGATTTTAAAAACAAGCAACGCGGGCGCGATGCCGAAGGAGATTAAGTCCGCAAGGGAATCAAGCTCTCTGCCGAAGGGGCTTTCCGCGCCGCCAAGACGCGCTAACCGCCCGTCTAACATGTCGAAAATAAACGCGGCGAGAATGAAGAAGAGACTGTTTTCATAATACCGCGTCCAACCTTCCGTTTCCGTGGCGCGCACGATGGTGCCTTGAAAGATTTGCAGCACGGCCATGAAGCCGCAGAATAAATTGCCCGACGTCATCAGATTCGGCAGGAGATAAACGAGTTTAGGTTCGTTCGTTTTCATAAGGTTACACCTCTATCTTGACCCAGTGCGCAAGGATCGCGGAGCCTCCTTGGACACGATCGCCGGGTTTAACGACCACTTCGCATTCTAAGGGAAAATAAATGTCCGTCCGCGAGCCGAAACGGATCATCCCCATGCGTTCGCCTTTGGCAAGCGCGTCGCCCTTTTTTTTCCATGCCACAATGCGGCGCGCGATGAGGCCTGCGATTTGACGCACGACGACAGGCCCGCGCGGTGTTTCGATAAGCCAGTTTTGATCTTCATTGCGCAGTTCCGCTTCTTGATTGCGCGCGTCGAGGAACTGGCCGTCGTGCCGTTCCACGGTGGCTACCGTTCCTTCAAACGGAGAGCGATTGACATGAACGTCAAAAACAGAGAGAAAGATGCCGATGCGGCGCATTTTTTTTTGGCTGAAAAAACGTTCCGTCGCTTCATCCACAACAACAATTTTGCCGTCCGCCGGACTGACAATCGCCGTAGGTTCTTGGGGGATGGGGCGTTCGGGGTCGCGGAAAAAATAAAGAATGAATAAAAAAGCGAGCAGCAACAGCAGGGCTAGGGGAGGAAAAAAGCAAAAAGAAACCGCGGCAGCGATGCCGATGACGAGGAGAAAGGGTTTTGCTTCTTGAAAAGCCATTTTCTTGCACACGGTACTAGTTTTCCCCTAACTTGCAAAATCATTTACCAACAGATGTTTGTTTTACGATTGATTATTTGCGGCGTTGCTGCGGCGACGATTTCAACAAGTTGCTTAAAAGCGGTCAATGCCGTGCCTGAAAAGAAAGCGCGTCAATTAGTTGCCGCCGCCGAAACGGGTAACGTCCAGCTTTGCGGCATGCTCGTCAAAAAGAAAGATGTCGTTAATAAGAGAGATGCTTCGCGCCGCACGCCGCTAATCGCCGCCGCGGCGGAAGGGCATGTCGAGGCGGTGAGAACGTTGTTGGACGCCGGAGCGGATATTGAAAAAGAAGGCCCGCGAGGACGCACAGCTCTCATGAAGCCGTGCTGAATAAAAGGCCGAACACCGTCGCCCTGCTTCTTAGCCGTCATGCTGATCCTAATCAGACGGATATGCTTGGGCAAACGGCGGCGCATTTGGCCGTGGCGACGAATCAACCGACGATGTTGAGCTGGCTGGTTCGTTACGGCGCGGATATTTCTTTGCAGGATCAAATGGGGCATGATCCGCTGGATTTGGCGGCAACGGAACAGCGCCCAAAAGTCGCCCGCATGTTGCTCAAACAAAACGGCCCTCAACAATTAACGGAAAATTCCGCGCAACTTCTCCTCGCGCAAGCCGTCGCGAATGGAAACGCCGGCATGGTTTCACTGCTTCTCAACGCTGGCGTTAATCCCAATGTGCCGTTGGACAAGGTGGTTGATTTAGAAAAAAAATTGCCGGATTGGCTCAACGATCACACTTTGGCGCCTTCTTTGAAAAAAGACAGGGACATTAGCCTTCTTATGCTGGCTGCGGCAGCGGGGCGGTTAGGAATTGTGGAAAAATTGTTGAAGAGCGGCGCGGACGTTGAAGCGCGCACGCAAAGATGCGGGCATTCGGCGTTGGACATGGCGAGCGAATCTGGCCACGACGATGTGGCGCGGCGATTGTTGGGAATGGGCGGGAAAAATCCGCAAATTGCCGTTCGCATTTTTCTTGGCCGCCAAAAAGCAACGCTTTACATGAAGGGCAAGGAATGGATGACAACGCGCATTTCCACCGGCAGGAGAGGTTTCAGAACACCCACCGGCAGCTATGTCGTCACTAACAAACACCGCGAGTGGGTGTCCAATCTTTACGACGCCCCCATGCCTTATTTTCTTCGGCTCAATTACGGCTCAATCGGCTTGCATGCTGGAATCGTGCCCGGTTACCCTGCCTCGCACGGTTGCATTCGTTTGCCTTACAACGCCGCCCAAAGGTTCTTTGAAAAAGTTCCCGTGGGCACGCTTGTTTCCATCGAGCCTTAAAAAATAAAAAATTTTCATTGCCATACGGCATTTGCAGGGTAGCTAAGAACAACCATTTAGAAAGGAAACCTATGACTAAAAAAACATCTAAACGTAAACCCAACGCCGCTTTCATGAAACCCGTCCAACCTGACGCTGTTCTGGCCGTTGTCGTTGGCAACAAACCTCAACCGCGCACGGAAATCACCAAACGCATTTGGGATTACATTAAAAAGAACAAACTGCAGGACGCCAAAAAGAGAACACTCATTAACGCTGACGATTCATTAAAAGCGGTGTTCA
>JAZDII010000052.1:0-3545 GCA_043805085.1 bacterium | reverse complement strand
GTCTACGATCGCGGCCCGTCCACAGCGAGTTCGTTCATCTGGTTTAATCAAAATCCCGGACAGAACAAAGACGGGAAGCCATTTGTCGCTCCCTACAAATTAAAATGGTTCACGAATCAAAAATTTCGTCAGGCCATTTCTTACGGCATTGACCGGCAGGGAATCGTGAAGGGCGTTTTATTCGGACGCGGCGCGCCTCTTTGGGGGCCGGAAAGTTCGGCCAACCGGAAATGGTTTAATCCCAATGTGCGGCAATATCCCTATAACCCCCAGCATGCGCTGGAATTATTGGCTGAAGCCGGATTTAAGAAGGATGAAAAAGGCGTGTTGCGCGATGAAGAAAATCATCCCGTGGAATTTACGCTCATCACCAATCAAGAAAATCCGTTGAGACAGAACATCGCCACGATTTTTATGGAAAATATGAAAGCGCTGGGCATTCAGGTGCGGCTTCAGTTTCAAGATTTCGGCACGTTCGTCGGCAAGATTCAGGATTCGTTTGATTACGAAGTGGGGATGCTCGGTTTTACCGGCGGAGGCGACCCCGTTGGCGGCATGTCTATTTACAGTAGCAAGGGGCGATTGCACCAGTGGCATCCCAACCAAGCCGCGCCCGCCACGCCGTGGGAAGCGCGGATGGATGAGTTGATGACGCTGCAATTAAAAACTCTTGATGAAAACAAGCGGCGGCAATACTACTTTGAAGTTCAGGCGATTATGAGCGAGCAAGTTCCTTTGATTTACCTTGTCACGCCCAACACTTACGCGGGTCTGAAAAATCGTTGGCAAAACCTGCAAATTCCGCCGCTGGGTTCGGTGCTATGGAATTTGGATTCGGTTTGGATGCGTCCATGAAAATGTTCGTTCTCAAACGCCTTTTCGCGCTTGTTTGGCTTTTGCTAGGCATCACGTTGCTTGTTTTTATTCTGATGCAGTTGGCGCCGGGCGATTTTCTCACGCCCATCAAAGCCCAGCGCGATATTCGGCCTGAACTGATTGAGAAACTGGAACAGGAATTCGGCCTCAACAAGCCGTGGTATGAGCAATACGCGAGATGGTTGACGCACGTGGCGCGTTTGGATTTTGGTTATTCATGGACTTATAAAGTGCCTGTTTTTGAACTCATCGCCCAGCGCGCGACGGCTACTTTTATTTTGTCGCTGACCTCGCTCATTTTTTCGTGGGTTCTCGCCGTTGTTTTGGGTGTTTTGGCGGCAATGTATAAGGATTCGTGGTTTGACCGGTTGAGCGCGTTTCTGGCTTACGCAGCCCTTTCGTTGCCGGAATTTTTCTTGGCGTTGGTTGCCGTTTGGTTCGCCGCTGTGACGGGTTTGTTTCCCGTGGGCGGACGCACGGCGATTGATCACGATTTTCTGCCACCGTTGCTGCGGCTTTTGGATTACGCGAAGCATCTGATTTTGCCGACGCTGGTTCTGGGCGTGGGCGGCGTGGCGGGGATGATGCGCATCATGCGGGCGAATTTTCTCGATGCTATTCGCGCGGATTATGTGACGACGGCGCGCGCGAAAGGCTTGCCGGAGGGTGTTGTGATGTTCCGTCACGTTTTCCGCAATGCGATCAATCCGATGTTAAGTTCCATCGGCTTTGCCATCTCCGGCCTTTTGAGCGGTTCGTTGTTGGTGGAAAATGTGATGAATTATCCGGGTTTGGGCCGTCTGATTTATGAGGCGTTTATCCGCGAGGATCAGTTCGTCGTTCTCGGTTCCGTCGTTATCGGAAGCGTGATGTTGGTTCTCGGCAATTTGGTTTCTGATCTGGCCTTGGCGTGGTCTGATCCGCGTATTCGTTATGAAAAATAGCCAAAATGTTTGGAAACGTCTGCTGCGCTCGCCGCAAGGGTTGAGCGCGCTGATCATCTTAGCGATTTTCTACGCCGTGACGTTGCTGGCTCCTTTCCTCGCGCCTTATCAAGTGTCGGATCAAAATTTGCAGAAGACGTATCACCCGCCGACGGGTTTGGTTTGGAAAGACGGAGGTTTGCAGGCGCGTGTTTATGAAAATGTTGATCCAACGGCGGCGATTTATCGGCAAATCGGTGATCAAGCGACTCCAATCCATTTTTTCGCACAGGGTTTTGAATACAAAATTCTGGGACTGATTCCTTGCGAGCGGCACCTTTTCGGCGTCGCGCCGGATCAGCGCATTTATCTTCTCGGCAGCGATGCAACGGGACGCGATGTTTTTTCGCGCCTGCTTTTCGGGACGCGAATTTCCATGAGCATTGGGTTGGCGGGCATTGCGGTGACGATGTTGCTCGGCCTGATCGTCGGCGGTTTGGCCGGTTATTTCGGCGGCTGGGTGGATAATTTGGCGATGCGCTTGACGGAGTTGCTGATGGCTATTCCGGGGCTTTATCTCCTCCTCGCACTGCGTTCGGCCTTTGCGCAGCACTTCAGCTCCGACCAAATGTTTTTTCTCATCGTCCTTATTTTGAGTTGCATCGGCTGGTCCGGCGCGGCGCGGGTCATTCGCGGATTGAGCCTTTCCCTGCGTCAACGCCCTTTCATCCACGCGGCGGAGGCAATGGGGCAATCCCCGTGGATTATTCTTTGGAAACACATTCTCCCTAACACGCTAAGTTATTTGCTCGTCGCCGCAACGTTGAGCATTCCCGGTTATATCTTGGGCGAAGCCGCATTGAGCTTTTTGGGAATCGGCATTCAAGAACCGTCGTCGTCGTGGGGATTGATGCTGTCCCAAGCGCAAGAAATGAAAGTGTTCATGCTGAATTTTTGGTGGCTGCTCTCGCCCGGCGCGGCTATTTTCCTCGCCGTCGTTGCTTTCAACATGTTGGGCGACGCTCTGCGCGACTTGGTTGATCCCAAGTTTCGGCTGATGTAGGCAAAACTTTATGCAAAAAAAACCTTACGATTTCGTTGAATCACCGATCACCGGTTACCTCGGCTTTGCCGGACTGGCGGGAGCGACGTGGTGGCTTTGCACTTATGGGCGGTATTTATTTCCCTTTGAAGGCATGCTCGTCCTGTTGTTGAGCGCAGGCATTCCCATGGTTCTTTATGATACGGTGATTTTGAAACTTTACCGTGCGCCAACAGCGGGTTTGACGCGCCAAGGTTCGTTTCATTTAGGCCGTGTTTTGGTTAAGTTAATAGGGCTGGCGGCTATTCTCGGCGCGATTGCTTTTGTCTACTGGTTGTTTCCCGAATATCGGAAAGGTTTCTATACGCCTTTTTATGATTTAGTAAAAAAATGCGCGCCGATTTTTCTTATTCTCACGCCTTTTTACATCGGGCTCGTTGATGCGCGGCTGCAAACGCCGGAGGATTCTCTTTATCTCGTCGGCAAAACGATTCTCCAACTGCGCGCGACGAAGGAGCAATTGACAAGAATCAAGCGTTATCTTCTTGGCTGGATCATTAAGGCATTCTTTCTCCCTCTGATGGTGGTGTATCTTTACAATGACACGCGCTTTATCATTCAAACGCCGTGGCCGCGCGAATTCATGGAATATTATAATTGGATTTATAATTTTCTCTTTTTGACGGATTTGGCGTTTGTTTCGC
>JAZDII010000051.1:0-18434 GCA_043805085.1 bacterium | reverse complement strand
GGATTCCCGCTTTCGCGGGAATGACAGGAAGGGCAAGCCGTAAGAAAAGGGCGTTGCCTTGTTATTCGAGAATTAAGGTATGCGCCAATGTCTAGGTGAAATGCTATAAAACGGGTTTTAGCTTTCTTTCTTTTCCGCAGCAGGTTTTTCGGTTTTGGCAACCGGCGCGGTGTAATCCACCCACTCAATGAGCGCCATAGCTGCGGCGTCGCTGGGTCTCCAACCTAGTTTGAGAATGCGCGTGTAGCCGCCGGTGCGTTCTTTGAAGCGAGGAGCTATTTCCGCGAATAATTTTTTCACGGCGCTCTCCTGCCCTAATTTCGCCACGGCAAGTCGGCGGTGGTGCAAAGCGCCTTTTTTTCCGAGCGTCACTATTTTTTCCGCCACGGGACGCAAGGCTTTGGCCTTGGCCAGCGTTGTGGTGATGCGGCCATGCTGAATGAGGCTGCATGCCATACACGCCAGCATGGAATCCCGATGCTGGGACGTTCGGCCCAATTTAACGGTGCGTTTTAAATGTCTCATGGCAGTTTCTTGATTTCCAAGGACTCAACCAGACCCGCTTCCAGCTTCATGCCCAAAGAAAGGCCGAGTTGATGAAGCTTGTCTTTGATTTCATTGAGAGATTTTTTGCCGAAGTTGCGGTATTTGAGCATTTCCACTTCACTTTTAACGGCAAGCTGGCCGACGGTGGTGATGTTGGCGTTGTTCAAGCAATTCGCGGCGCGAACGGATAGTTCGATTTCGTTAACACTCATACTCAACAGTTTTTTCAACGCGCTGTTTTCTTGGCTGACCTGCTGCTTGGCCTCTTCAAATTCAATCGGCTCTTTATCGAAATTGACAAAGATGTCGAGGTGATGTCGCAGAACGGCGGAAGCTTGCAAAAGAGCCTCTTCCGGCTTCAAACGTCCATCCGTCCAGATTTCCAAGATGAGCTTGTCGTAATCCGTGCGCTGACCGACGCGCGTGTTTTCGACGGCGTATTTGACGCGGCGAACGGGAGAGAAAAGGGAGTCAATCGGAACGACGCCAATAACTTGTTCTGCGCTTTTATTTTCTTCCCAACTGGCGTAGCCGCGACCGACTTTGACCATGAATTCCATTTGCAATTTTTGCTTTTTATCCAGCGTGCAAATCACCAAATCGGGATTGAGAACTTCGACTCCGGCATCCAATTGGATGTCGCCCGCGGTGACATTGCCGCTTTTGTTCACGTCCAACGTGAGCAGTTTGGGTTCGCGGTTGGGCAACTGAAAAAGAATTTTCTTCAAATTCAGGATAATTTCCGTCGTGTCTTGGACAACGCCGGGAATGGCGCTGAATTCGTGCATGATGCCCTCGACTTTGACGGAGGTGATGGCCGCGCCTTCCAAGGAGCTTAGCAACACGCGGCGCAAGGAATTGCCCAACGTGTGGCCGTAGCCCGCTTCAAACGGTTCGGCGATAAATTTAGCGTATGTTGGCGTCGCGGAATCTTCATCCTTCGCGAGCCTGTTCGGTATTTCAAAACGACCTAATCTGATCGGCATATTTTTTCTCCATTGGCTGGGTTTCCCCGCTCCGCCTGCCACGGCGCGGGACCTACAGCCTATTCTATTTATTGCATAGTCAGCAGGAAACTATGATCTTGAATAAAGTTCCACGACAAGTTGCTCATTCGCCACCGGCGCGATTTCTTCGCGCGTGGGCACGCGAGCGACTGTTCCTTTAAAAGCTTCTTTCTGCAAGGAAAGCCAATCGGCCATGGGTGCCAATTGCGAGGCTTCCAAATTCAGCGTGGCCATTTGACGCGCTTTAGGCGTTTCTTTGACGCTGATGACGTCGCCCGCTTTGCAAGAATAACTGGGGATCGTCACTTTGCGGTCATTGACGAGGATGTGGCCGTGCGTGGCCATTTGACGCGCCAGGCGGCGTGTTTTGGCAAATCCTAAACGAAAGACGACGTTGTCTAATCTTAATTCTAAAAGCTGGAGAAGATTTTCGCCCGTGATACCTCGCTTGTTCAAGGCTTGTTCATAGTAACGGCGGAACTGGCGTTCCATCAGGCCGTACATATAGCGCAGCTTTTGTTTTTCTCCGAGCGCGACGGCATAGTCCGATTTTTTTCTGCGCCCCTTCGCTCCGTGAACGCCCGGGGGATAATTTCTGCGCTCAAGAGCTTTGCTCGGCCCAAAAAGCGGCGTGCCGAAACGGCGACTAATTCTACTGCGAGGTCCTGTGTAACGAGCCATAATCTTATTCCTTTTTCATCAAACGCGGCGTTGTTTGCGCAAGCGACAACCGTTGTGAGGCACGGGCGTCACGTCCTTAATGGAAGAGACTTCCAGCCCCACAGCTTGCAAGGCTCGCACGGCGGATTCACGGCCAGTGCCGGGGCCTTTGATGCGCGCTTCCACTTCTTTTAATCCATGCGCCATGGCTTGGCGGCTGGCGTCTTGCGCCACGACTTGAGCCACGTAAGCCGTGGATTTTTTGGAGCCGCGAAAACCGCACTTGCCTGCGCTAGACCAGCCGATGACATTGCCTCTCATATCGGTGATGGAAACGGTGGTGTTATTAAAGGTGGCTAAAATGTGAGCGATGCCATGCAAAACGTTTTTGCTGCCTTTGGCTTTGATGACCTTGGGCTTAACATCCGGAGCGGCGTCGAGCGAAAGAGAAAGGCTCGTGTCCACGATGGTCTCTTGCTTTTGTTCCTTTTCGCCTTTTTTCTCCCCTTTGTCCGTTTTCTTAACAGCGGGCTTTTTTTCCGCCGAGGGAGTTTTCGGTTTTGCCGTTTTCTTAATTTCGTCAGACATAATTATTTCTCTTAAACTTTGCCGGCTTTGGCGTCTTTACTGCGGACGACGCCCACTGTCTTGCGCGCGCCGCGCCGCGTGCGGGCGTTGGTCGAAGTTCTTTGGCCGCGAACGGGTAAGTTTCTGCGATGGCGTATGCCGCGGTAACAGTTGATGTTTTGCAGGCGTTTCAAATTTTGTTGAATCTCGCGCCGCAGATCGCCTTCGATGACAAAGCCGTTGTTATGAATAGCGTGGATAATTTCGTTCAATTGCTGGTCGGTCAACTTGTCCGCCCGCATCGAAAAATCAATGCCCGCTTCTTCCAATACGCGGTGAGCCAGCATCGGCCCAATGCCATAAATATAACGCAGCGAAATTTCGATTCGCTTGTTTCCCGGAATGTCGACACCTAATAAACGTGGCATAAAATTAACCTTGGCGTTGCTTAAAACGCGGATTCTTTTTGTTGATGATATAGATTTTCCCGTGACGGCGGATAACTTGGCAGTTTGCCGTCCTTCGTTTGACTGATGATCTCACTTTCACTAAATTTTCCTTGTTTTTAATTCAGTTCAAACCCTCGCGGGATGAATTTTCCATTATGGCGCAAGAAATAAAAAACGCACGCATAAAATTTATGAGCACAACGCCCCTTTCGCGCCGACTCCGACAGAGCTGGAGCAAGTCGTTAAAATTTCGGGGTCTTTTTCCGTCACTAAAATCGTGTGCTCGTAATGCGCGGAAGGTTTTTCATCTGCCGTCACTACCGTCCAACCGTCTTTTAACAATTTCACTTCCGCCACGCCCATGTTGACCATGGGTTCAATCGCCAGTGTCATGCCCGGTTTCAGTATCGGCCCCGTTCCGGCTCTGCCGTAATTGGGGATTTGAGGCTCTTCATGTAATTTGCGCCCGACGCCGTGCCCGACAAATTCGCGCACGACGGAATAACCATGAGAAACGGCGTGGCGTTCAATGGCCGCCGAAACATCGCCCAAGCGCGCGCCGGAGCGAGCTTTGGCAATGCCGATATGAAGAGCTTCTTCCGTCGCCCTCATCAGTTTCTCCACTTCTTCCGGCACGACGCCAATCGCCACCGACACTGCCGTGTCCCCTACCCAGCCGTTCAAAAAAATGCCCACGTCTAATTTAACGGCGTCTCCGTAAGCCAGCTTGCGTTCGCCTCCGATGCCGTGCACGACTTCTTCATTCACGGAAATGCAAATGTTGCCGGGGAATCCGCGATAGTTGAGAAACGCGCTCTTCGCGCCGTATTCACGCATCATTTCAACAGCGAGATGATCCACCTCGCCTGTCGTCATGCCGGGCGCCAGCATTGCTGCTAAGCGGTCGCGTATTTCACTCACGACGCGGCAACTGCGGCGCATGGCTTCGATATCGTCTTTGGACTTGATGGAAATCGCCGCCATGTCAAAACCCTTTTAATAAACTTGCCACGATGCCGCCGATCGTCAGCAAGCCGACAATAACCAGCAGCCAAATTAATTTTTCTTCAGGAACGGCTTCTCCTGCGCCGCCAGACGAAGCGGTAGAGCTGAAGCGGCCCCGCAGGCGGCCTCTCTTTAAAAAGCCGTCATAATGACGCTGCAAAAGATACGTTTCTGTCTGCCGCATGGTGTCTAAGATAACGCCGACGATAATCAACAAGCCCGTCCCGCCAAAAAATTGGGCGGTGATCATTGGCACGCTTAAAAGTTGATGAATCAGCATGGGCAAAATCGCTAACACTGTCAGAAAGAGTGCGCCGGCAAAGGTCAAGCGCGTCATCGCGTAATCCAAAAACATCGCTGTGGATTCGCCGGGGCGAACGCCCGGCACAAAGCCGCCGTGTTTTTTCATGTCGTCGGCGATTTGAGTGGGATTGAAAACCATCGCCACCCAAAAATAGGAGAAGAAAAAAATCATCGCGCCGGACAGCGTGTAATGCATCCAACCGCCCGCCAACATCTGGCCAAACTGCGCCGCAGCTTGCCAATGCGGAAAAAGCATGGAAATGATTGTTGCGGGAAAAAGCATGATAGCGCTGGCAAAAATAATCGGCATCACGCCTGCGTAATTGACTTTAAGGGGCAAATAAGAAGTTTGGCCGCCGTAGACTTTGTTGCCGCGAACTTGTTTAGCGTAATGCACGTTCACCTTGCGCATCGCTTGAGTGATCATGATCGTTGCCGCCACTACAGCGAAAAGGAAGGCAATGAGCAATACGAGCAACATGGGACTCGCGGCCTCGCGCCCGCTTCCAGCCGGCGGAATGAACACGTTCCAACCCGCCATCAAAGCCGCAGGCAAGCGCGCGACAATGCCAATGGCGATGACGAGGGAAACGCCGTTGCCGATGCCTTTCTCTGTCATTTGCTCGCCCAGCCACATCAGAAGCATCGTCCCCGCCGTCAGCGCGACAACTGTGAGCAAACGGAAAGGCAACCCCGGCGTCGCCACCAGCGGGCCGTATTTAACAATGATCGGTTCGATGCCTTGAAAAATGGGGATGTTCTGCGGATGCTCAAATCCAACAGCCAGCAGCCAGCCTTGAACCGCGCAAAGAATGAGCGTGCCGATGCGCGTGTATTGGGTGATTTTTTGCCGACCGCCTTCTTCGCGCGCCAATTTGCCGATGCTGGGAATCACGCCCGACGCCAATTGCATCACAATACTCGCGCTGATGTAAGGCATGATCGTCAGTGAAAAAATCGCGCAGTTTTCCAGCGCGCCGCCGCTAAAAAGATTCAGTAAACCAATGACGCTGCCTTGTTGCTGTTGTTCGATAACGAGGCGAAAATACTCGCCCAACACGCGCGCGTTAATGCCCGGACACGGCAACGCCGCGCCTAAACGCACGAAAACAATAATGGCCAGCGTGAAAATAACGCGCTGGCGCAGTTCCGCGATTTTAAAGCAATTAACAAACGCTGAAAACATAAGCCGTTACAGGACTTACTTTTTAATAAGCTGCACCGAGCCGCCCGCTTTTTGCGCCTTTTCCAATGCGCCCTTGCTGGCGGCATGCACGACGATGTTGAGCTTCTTTTTCAACTCGCCAGTGCCGAGGAGCTTGATCCCGTCCCAATTTCCCGTCACCAAACGTTTCTCGCGCAGAGCTTTTTCGTCCACCGTGGAACCGTCGGCGAAAACTTCCAACGCGCTGATATTAACGGGCGCGTAAGCAATGCGAAAATTCGCGTTATTGAAACCTCTTTTCGGCAAGCGGCGGATGAGCGGCATCTGACCGCCTTCAAAGCCCAGCCGAATGCTGCCGCCGGAACGCGCCTTTTGTCCTTTATGTCCCTTGCCAGATGTTTTTCCGTGGCCGGAGCTTTCGCCGCAGCCTAATCTTTTGACGCGATGTTTGGCGCCCGGTCTTGGTTTTAAATCCTGTAATCTCATACTTTTTCCCTTCGCGCTCTAAAAATTTCCTCACGTTTGCGCATTTGAGATAAGGCGTCCAACGTTGCTTTGACGACATTGGCCGGATTATCCGAGCCGAGAGATTTGGCCAAAACATCGCGCACGCCGACCGCTTCCAACACAGCGCGCACGCCGCCGCCGGCGATCAATCCTGTGCCCGGAGACGCCGGACGCAACAACACGCGCCCGCCGCCAAAAGAGCCGATGGCCTCATGTGGCACGGTGTTATTTTCAACCGAAACTTGTTGGAGTCTCTTGCGAGCGCCTTCCGTGCTTTTACGAATGGCCTCGGAAACTTCATTGGCCTTGCCAAATCCGATGCCGACCTTCCCTTTCGTGTCTCCTACCACAACCAGCGCGCTGAAACTGAAACGGCGTCCGCCTTTCACCACTTTAGCGCAACGGTTGATGAAAACGACTTTTTCAAAAAGATCAGATTCCCTTTTTTCCGCATCGCGTGAAGGTCTGCGCCTGCCGTCGCCGCGCTTGCGCCGAGGCCGCACCTCATCAGGCACATCCTCCTCAACCTCTTCCACCGCTACAGGAACATCTGTTTTTAAAATTTCTGCCGGCGCAGTTTCTTTCCCTGCGTCTATCGCTGTAGGCGTCGTTCCCTCTTTTTCCTTGAGTTCCACCGCGTCTTGATTAGGCGCTTCCTTTTTTTCATTTGTTTTTTCAGCCATAACTAAAACCTCAATCCGCCTTCACGAGCCGCATCGGCCAAGGCTTTTACTTTGCCGTGGTAACGAAATCCGCCGCGATCAAACACGACTTCGGAAACTCCTTTTTCTTTGGCGCGCTTGGCCAAGACTTTGCCGACTTCCGTCGCTCCAGCGATGTTGGGGCGAAATTGTTTCAACGCCTTTTCCGTCGTGCAAACTCCCAATAACGTGCGTTGCGCCCCGTCATCAATCACCTGCGCGCGGATATGCTTTTCACTGAAAGAAACGCTCAAACGCGGGCGTTCCGCTGTGCCGGAAATTTTTTGACGCACACGCTGGTGCACGCGTTTCCGTGCTATACGAAGATTTTTGCTGCTTTTACTCATACCCTTTACTTACTTTGAGCTGTCTTGCCTTCTTTGCGACGAACGTGTTCGCCAACATAACGAACGCCTTTGCCTTTATAAGGCTCCGGCGGATAGAAAGCGCGAATCGCCGCCGCCGCCGCGCCTACGCGCTGCTTGTCCACGCCTTCGATTAAAACGAAATTATTGTCCACGGTAATTTTAATGTCAGGAAAAATCGGATAATGAATGGGATGCGATTTGCCCAAGCTCAAAACCAGTATCTTCCCTTGCACAACAGCGCGGAAACCCACGCCTTGAATTTCCAACTTTTTTGAAAATCCGTCACTAACGCCTTTCACCATGTTGGCGATAAGGCTGCGGGTCAATCCGTGAAGAGCGCGCTCTTCTTTAGAATCGCCCTTCCGTTTCACTGAAATTTTTTGATCCTCTAATTGAGCGTGAATGAGACGGTGCATCTCCATCGCCAATTTGCCTTTGGGACCTTCCACGGCCACATGCTGGCCTTCGATCCGAACTTTAACTTTGTCCGGAGTGATAATGACTGCTTGACCAATTCGAGACATAATTTTTACCAAATGTAAGCGAGAATCTCGCCGCCGACATTCTGCTTCTTTGCCTCCTGCCCGGAAAGCACTCCTTTGGGAGTGGATAAAATCGCCACGCCCATGCCGCCTAGCACGCGAGGGATTTCCCGCATCCCCGCATAACGCCGCAAACCGGGTTTAGAGACGCGCTTGATGCCTTGGATGACTTTCACCTTGGCAGAACGTTTTAAATAAACAATCAAGGTTGGCTTGTCGTTGCGCTTTTCGAGTGAAAAATCTTTGATGTAACCTTCCCTCTTCAACACATTGGCAACGTTGCTTTTGGTTTTTGAATAGGGCGTCGCCGCTTCTGTTTTACCGGCGCGGTTAGCGTTGCGGATCTGGGTTAAAAAATCGCCTAAAGGATCGCTTTGCATAACATTTACCAACTGGCTTTGACAACGCCGGGAATTTCTCCGCGCAGCGCCATTTCACGGAACGTGATACGGCTCACGCCAAAACGCCGCAGATAAGCGCGGCGGCGGCCCGTAACGCTGCACCGGTTATATTTCCGGGAAGAAAACTTCGGTGTCATCTTCTGTTTATTTTTCCAACATGTCTTTGCCATATTTTCTTTCCTTACGCTTTAGCTGCGGCTGCTGCTGCCGCGCGAATGGCGGCTCGATCCGCAAAGGGCATGCCAATGAGATTTAAAAGCTCCTTGGTTTCCGCTTTGGACTTCGCCGTCGTCACGATGGTGATGTCCATGCCCAGCGTCCTTTTGATTTTATCCAACTCAATTTCCGGAAAAATCGTGTGATCTTTAATGCCCAGCGTGTAAGCGCCGCGCCCGTCAAAAGCGCGCGTGGGCACGCCGCGAAAGTCGCGGATGCGAGGCAAAGCCATATAAATAAAACGCAACAGAAATTCATACATCCGCTTGCCATGAAGAGTCACCTTGCAGCCAATTTCCTGCTTGGCGCGCAATTTGAAATTAGAAATGCTTTTCTTGGCTTTGGTCTTCACCGGTTTTTGGCCGGTGATGGCCGTCAAATCGCGTATGGCGTCTTCCAACGCCGCCTTAATTTCTGGGCTGGAGCCAACGCAGCAATTGATGACAACTTTGGAGACTTTAGGAACTTGGTTCACATTTTTGTAACCAAGCTTAGTCGCCAAAGCGGGAATCATCTTCTCTTTGTATTCAGCAAATAAATCGGAAATCGCCATACGTTACTCCTGCGCTTTCTTCGCCGTTTTCTCCGAAACCGTTTTCACGTTGGAAATGTGCAGCAGAGCTTCGCGCTCTTCAAAGCCGCCTTTGGGGTTGGCCTGCGTCGGCTTCACGCTTTTTTTGATGAGGTTGACGCCTTCCACCAACACGCGGCTTCTTTTAGGCAACACTTGCAGCACTTTCCCCTTCTTGCCGCGATGCGCGCCGCTCAACACGACGACTTCATCGCCGCGTTTGACGTGCGGTTTTTTCAACGCCGGCATCATTTTTTTTCGCTTCTTCATATAACCTCCGGCGCGAGTGAAATGATTTTCATAAACTTCTCGCGTAACTCACGCGCCACCGGCCCGAAAATGCGCGTGCCGCGCGGATTGCCGTCTTTGTCAATGACCACAACGGCGTTAGAATCGAAACGCAAATAAGAGCCGTCGCTGCGACGAATTTTATTTTTCGTGCGCACAACGACGGCGCGCACCACCTCGCCTTTTTTCACCGTTCCGTCAGGAGCGGCTTCCTTGACGTTAGCGGTGATGACATCGCCGATGTCCGCGCGGAGGGCGTTCTTCTTGCCGATCACGCCGATCATCGTCGCCAAGCGCGCTCCGGTGTTATCCGCCACATCTACCCATGAACGAAGTTGAATCATAAATTTTAATGATGTTTGAGAATTTCAACCAATTGCCAACGTTTCAAGCGGCTTAAAGGCCGCGTTTCTTCAATGCGCACTTTGTCGCCTTCTTTGGCCTTGCTTTCGCCGTCATGCGCGTAGAAACGCTTGCTCACTGTGACAATCTTTTTAAATTGGGGATGCGGCACGCGGCGCGTGACTTTCACGACAATCGTCTTCTGCATTTTTGAGGAAACGACTTCCCCCACAAATTCTTTGCGCACCTTCGCCTTTGTTTCAACCTGTTGAGTTTCGTTCATAGCCTTTATGCCTTAGAAATTTTCTTGCCGGTCAACAACGTTTGAATCCTCGCAATCGTCTTGCGAATTTCCTTCATCCGACTCGGCTTTTCGAGCTGGCCGCTTTGTTGTTGAATGCGCAAATGCAATCTTTCTTGTCGCAGTTCCTTTTCCTTTGCCTGCAACTCGTTTTCACTTAACACCCGTAAATCTTTAATCTTCATGCCGCCACCTTTCTTGCGCGAGAAATAAACCGCGTGCGGAAGGGAAGTTTTGCCGCCGCCAAACGGAAGGAGTCCTTCGCCGCCGACTCGGTTAAACCATCCGCTTCAAATAAGATATTGCCCGGCTTGATGACCGCCACCCAGTGTTCCGGCTGTCCTTTTCCTTTACCCATGCGCGTTTCAGGGGGACGAGAGGTTGCAACTTTATCGGGAAAAACGCGAATCCAAAGCTTGCCCTTGCGTTTCATGTTGCGCGTGACAGCCACGCGCGCCGCTTCGATTTGAACATTGGTCAGCCAAGCGCGCGCCAGCGATTGCAAAGCGTACACACCAAAAGCAATTTCATGATTCCGCGTGGCAAAGCCCTTGCGACTGCCGCGCTGGTGCTTGCGATATTTAACTCTTTTTGGCAACAAAGGCATACTTCATCAAACGGTTTTAGCCGTCGCCTCCTCGTTCTTAAGACAAACCCAAACTTTCACGCCGATCGCGCCGGCGACAGTCCTCGCCTCGCAAAAACCGTAATCAATGTTAGCGCGCAACGTATGCAACGGCACTTTGCCTTCGCGGGATTGCTCCACACGGGCAATTTCCGCGCCGCCCAAGCGTCCCGCGACACGAATCTTAGCGCCTTCCGCTCCGAAATCCATCGCTGTCTGCACCGCTTTTTTCATGGCGCGACGGAAAGAAATGCGCTTCTCCAACTGCAACGCCACATTCTCCGCGACTAACTGCGCGTCCAACTCCGGCGTCTTGATTTCTTTGACATCCAGCAACAACTCGCGGTTGGGAACTAACCCGCGCGCTTCGTCTTTGAGCTTGTCCAGTTCGCTCGCCTTGCGTCCGATGACAAGGCCGGGGCGCGCCGTGTGAAGCGTCACTCTCACGCGATTAGCCGCGCGCTCAATCATGATTTTGGAAATCGCCGCGCCTTCTAAACGCTTTTTAAGATAATTGCGCAGATCCAAATCTTCCTTAAGAAACACAGGAAAATCTTTCTTGTTGGCATACCACATGGAACGCCAGTTGCGGCGAACGGCCAACCTAAACCCGAACGGATGCGTTTTTTGTCCCATAAAATTATTTCTTTTCTTCCTTCGGCGCACTCTTTGCCGCCGTTTTCTTTTTAACCGCTTTCGCCTTTGGCTCTTCCTCGCGTTCCGCTAGAATAATGCGAATGTGGCTGGTTCGTTTGCGGATAGGCCCCGCGCTACCGCGCGCTTTGGGCTGAAAACGTTTAATCGTCGGCCCCTCGCCTATCACCGCCTCTTTCACCACCAACGTTTCCACGGACAAACCGTTGTTATTTTCCGCGTTGGCCATGGCCGTCTTCAGCGTTTTGCTGATTAATCGCGCCGCCTTTTGAGGCAAGAAATGCAACAGTTCCGCCGCTTCCTTAACTGGCAATCCTTGGATATGCCGCGCCGTTTCCCGCGCTTTAAACGCGGAAATCCGCACCATTTTTGTGATCGCTTTGACTTCCATATTCAACGCCTTTACTTCGTCACTTTCTCCGTGTGACCGCCGTGCCGCTTGAAGATGCGCGTCGGCGCAAATTCACCCAACCGGTGTCCCACCATATTTTCTGTCACAAACACGGATTGAAATATCTTGCCGTTATGCACTAAAAACGTGTGCCCCACAAAATCCGGCGTGATGAGGGATCGGCGCGACCATGTCTTGATCGGTTTATTCGCTCCGCTTTGCCCCATCTTCAGAATTTTTTCCAGAAGATGATCGTCAACAAACGGTCCTTTTTTCAAACTTCTGCCCATAAACTCTTACTTCTTTCTCCGTTGAATGATCAATTTACTCGTAATCTTGTGCCGCTTGCGCGTCTTCTTGCCCTTCGCCACTTGTCCCCAAGGCGAAACCGGATGCTGCCGACCGCCGCCGCTCTTGCTGCGGCCCTCGCCGCCGCCCATCGGGTGATCCACGGGATTCATCGCCATGCCGCGCACATGAGGCCGAATGCCCATCCAACGCGAACGCCCGGCTTTGCCAAGCGCAACGTTTTCGTGCTGCAAATTACTGACCTGCCCGATCGTCGCGCAACAATCGGCGTGAATTTTACGGATTTCTCCCGACGGCATTTTCACCTGCGCGTAATCGCCGTCAATCGCCATCACCGTGGCAAAGTTTCCGGCGGAACGAACCATCTGGCCGCCGCGTCCATGCGTCAATTCAAGATTATGCAACGGCAATCCGAGAGGAATCACACGCAACGGCAAAGCATTGCCCGTTTCAGGCGCCGCGTCCGGCCCCGCCGCCACTTTCGCGCCGACCTTTAATCCCGTTGGCGCAAGGATGTAAGCCCGCTCTTTGTCGGCATATTCAATCAAAGCGATGCGCGCAGAGCGGTTGGGATCATATTCAATGCCCACCACCGTCGCCGCGCCTCGTTTGGTGCGCTGCCAATCAATCCTGCGATAATTCTTTTTGTGGCCGCCGCCGCGATGACGCGACGTCAAACGCCCATAAACATTGCGTCCACCGCTTTTCTTAATCGGCTCAAGCAAGGATTTTTCCGGTCTATCTTTTGTGATTTCCGAAAAATCCGACGCAATCATGGTGCGCAGACTCGGTGTTAAAGGACGAAAATTTCTTAAAGCCATAATCATTCAAGCTTAAACAAGTTCAAGCTTCTCCCCTTGTTTCAAGGTCACAATCGCCTTTTTCCAATGAACTTGGCGGCCCGGCTTGCCCGTGCGCGAACGCTTCGGCTTGCCTTTGACTCTCATCGTGTTCACGCGAACGACGGTCTTTTTGAAAACTTCAGTGATGGCCGCGCGGATTTCCAGCTTTGTGGCTTTTTGATCCACTTCAAAAATGTATTGATTATGCTTCTCGCCAAGGCTCGTCGCCTTCTCCGTGATGCGCGCAGTGCGAATGATGTGAAAGGGATCTCTCATAACTTTATTTCAAACGTTGCGCGAGAATCGGAAAGGCGTCTTGCACGACGGCGACTTGCTTATGACGAAGCAAATTTTCCGCGTTGACTTGACCGGCTTCAAAAACCTCCGTCTTGGGAAGATTGCGGCACGCGCGCACAAGCATGGGTTCGACTTTTTTCGTGATGATCAAAAGGGATTTAGGCAAACCTGTTTTTTGAATCCATTGAGCCAGTTCTTTTGTCTTGCCGGAAGAAACTTCCAACGATTCGACGACGCAAATGCCGCCGGTCTTGGCCAACTCGCTCATCGCTTTTTTAAGGGCAACGTGCTTCGTTTTTTTAGAAACTTTCTTGGAATAATCGCGCGGTTGAGGACCGAAGACCACGCCGCCGCCGCGCCAAACGGGCGAAGAAGCATAACCGGCGCGAGCGCGCCCCGTGCCTTTTTGCCGCCAAGGTTTCGAGCCGGAAAGATTCACCGTGGCTTTGGTCAACGTGGCGTGCGTTCCTGCGCGGCGATTGGCCTGCAACGCGACGACCGCGTCATGCAACGCCTGCGTGCCTTTGCCGTTGGCAATCAAGGAAACGCCCAATGCGCTTTCCAGCGCCTTAAAATCAAGTTGCTTCGCCTTCATTTCTTTTGAGCTTTCGGCTTCATCGCTTTAATGGCATTGCGCACGACGACGTAGCTGCCTCGCGCCCCCGGCACCGCGCCGCGAATCAGCAACACATTGTCGCCTTCCCTCACCTGCACCACTTTGAGATTTTGAACGGTCACGCGCTCGTCTCCCATGTGGCCGGGCATGCCTGCGTTTTTGAAAATGCGCCCCGGCGTGGAACGGCAGCCAATCGCGCCTGTGCGGCGATGCATCATCGAACCGTGCGAATCCGGCTGGCCGTCAAAATTATGCTTCTTCACGACGCCCTGAAAACCGCGCCCCTTGGAAATGCCGATGACATCCACCATTTGGCCGACCTGAAATCTTGAAACCGTCAACTTCTCGCCGAGGGCAACTTGCTCGTTTCCGTCTAAACGAAATTCGCGCACAAAAAATCCGGAATCAATGCCAGCTTTTTTGAAATGACCGAGTTGCGGCTTCGGCGTTTGACGGGGAGATTTGCGCCCCACGACAAGCTGCACCGAGGCATAACCGTCTTTTTCTTTTGTCTTCACTTGCGCGATGACGTTCGGATCCGCTTGAATCACGGTGACAGCCGTGGCGATGCCGCCCTCGTCGTACACGCGCGTCATGCCCAGCTTCTTGCCTAAAATGCCGATACTCATAAAATTTATATCTTAATCGTAATGTCAACCCCTGCCGGAAGGTTGAGCTTTTTTAATTCATCAATGGTTTTGGAAGACGGTTCAACAATGTCCAGCAGCCGCTTGTGCGTGCGCAGCTCAAATTGCTCCATGCTCTTTTTATCCACATGCGGCGAGCGGTTGACGGAGTAACGCTCCGTTTTTGTCGGCAGCGGAATCGGCCCCACGACGCGCGACCCTGTGCGCACCGCCGTTTCAGCGATGTTCTTTGCCGCGTCGTCCAAGAGACGATAATCAAAACTTTTTAAACGAATGCGAATGCGCGTGGTTGCCATAAAAAATCACCCTTTTTTCTGATCCAAAATAGCCGCTAAAATTTGAGCCGGCACCTGTTCAAAATGAGAAGGCTCCATAGAATAAGCCGCTCTGCCCTTAGAAAGCGAGCGAATGGTGTTCACGTAACCGAACATCTCCGCCAAGGGCACTTCTGCGCGGACGTTGGAGGCGTTGTTCTTCGACTCCACGTTCTGAATGCGCCCGCGACGGCGGTTGATGTCGCCCAAAATGTCGCCTTGAAATTCATCCGGCGTCACGCATTCCACATCCATGATAGGCTCCAGTAAAATCGGCCCGGCCTTTTGCATGGCGTCTTTCACCGCAAAAATAGCGGCCATCTTAAACGCCAATTCGCTTGAATCCACCTCGTGATAAGAACCGTCTAAAATCTGAACATGCACATCAATCACTGGCGCGCCGTAAAGCACGCCGTTCAACAACGCTTCTTCAACGCCCTTGCGCACGGCAGGGATGTAATCTTTCGGAATATTTCCGCCGACGACTTTGTTTTCAACGGTGATTCCTTTGCCGCGCTCCACCGGCTCCATATTTAAAATCACATGGCCGTATTGACCGCGACCACCAGATTGCTTGATCAGCTTGCCCTCGCCCTCCGACTTGCGCAAAACCGTTTCGCGGTAAGCGATCTGCGGCGCACCAGCGTTAGTTTGGACGTTAAACTCGCGCTTCATGCGGTCGCAAATGATGTCCAGATGCAACTCGCCCATGCCTTTAATAATCGTCTGGCCGGTCTCTTCATTCGATTGCACTTGAAATGTCGGGTCTTCCTCGGAAAGACGCTGTAATGCCTCGCCCATCTTCTCGCGGTCAGCCTTGGTCTTCGGCTCGACAGCCATCGAGATCACCGGTTCGGGGAACGTCGGCGGTTCCAGAATGATGGAAAAATCTTCGTCGCAAAGCGTGTCGCCCGTGGCAATGTCTTTGATGCCCACCGTCGCGGCAATATCGCCCGCAAACACAACGTCCAAATCCTCGCGCTTGTCCGCTTGAATCTGCACCAAACGGCTGACGCGCTCGCGCTTGTTCGTGCGCGGATTGTAAATGAAAACGCCCTTCTTCAACTTGCCGGAATAAACGCGGAAGAAAATCAACTTGCCCACGTACGGGTCAGACCACAGCTTGAAGGCCAAAGCGCAAAACGGCGCGTCATCATTCGTCGGCGCGTCCACTTTCTTTTCAGGTTCTTGCGGATCCACGCCCTTGGCGTCGGGAATGTCCATAGGGCTCGGCAGATAATCAATCACCGCGTCCAAAACCGTTTGAACGCCTTTATTTTTAAACGCGGAACCGCCTGCCACGGGCACAATCTCATTAGCAATGACAAGGCGACGGATGCCTTGCTTGAGTTGAAGCGCGGTGGGCTTTTTTTCATGCAAGAAAAGCTCGCCTATTTCCTCATCTTTATCCGCCACGGCGGCAATTAAATCTTCCAACGCTTTTGCGGCTTTGGCTTTATATTCAGCCGGAATTTCCGTGATTTCGTATTTAGAGCCGAGCGAATCATCATCGCTAAAAATCATCGCCTTTTGATTGATGACGTCAATCTGGCCCTTGAGTTGATCTTCCGCGCCTAAGGGAATTAAAACTGGCCAAGCGTTCGCGCCGAGTTTTTGGCGCATTTCTTTGACGGCGTTGTCAAAATTCGCGCCGACACGATCCATCTTATTAACAAAAGCAATGCGCGGAACGCCGTATTTCGTCGCTTGACGCCAAACCGTCTCGGATTGCGGCTGCACGCCGGCGACGCCGCAGAACACAGCAATCGCTCCGTCCAACACACGCAGGGAACGCTCCACCTCCGCCGTGAAATCCACGTGGCCGGGGGTGTCAATGATGTTGATGCGGTTCTTTGTTGCGTCGAAAATTTTAACGAGGCCTTCTTCTTGCTTGGCATTCCAAAAGCATGTGGTGGCTGCGGAAGTAATGGTGATGCCGCGCTCGCGCTCTTGCTCCATCCAGTCCGTCACCGTCGTGCCCTCGTGCACCTCGCCCATTTTATGCACCATGCCAGTGTAAAAGAGAATACGCTCGGTCAGCGTCGTCTTGCCGGCGTCAATGTGAGCGCAAATGCCGATGTTGCGGGTGCGCTCAAGGGAATAAGGTCTTTTATGAACAACTTCGACTGCCATAACACTCCCCTTACCACCTTAAATGAGCAAACGCGCGATTGGCTTGCGCCATGCGATGCACATCATCGCGCTTTTTCACGGCGTTGCCTTGCCCTGAAGCCGCTTCTTTGATTTCCAGAGACAGCGCTTTGCTCATCGGAACGCCTTTGCGTTTTTGGGCGAAAGCAACCAACCAACGCAACGCCAAAGAAAGCTGGCGCGCCGAGGGAACTTCCATCGGCACTTGATACGTCGCCCCGCCGATGCGGCGCGATTTCACTTCAATACGCGGTTTGATGTTTTCCATCGCTCGGTTAAAAATTTCCAAAGGATTCACACCCGCGCCGTTTTCATTCACCGTTTCAATGGCTTTATAAACAATGCGGCTGGCGAGAGATTTCTTGCCGCGCTCCATCACGGTGTTGATTAAACGCGCGACAACTTCGTTTTCAAAAAGAGGATCCGGCGCAACGGATCGGGCAACTGCTTTACGTCTGCGAGCCATAACCCACCTATTTCTTAGCCTTGGCGGCGTCCGCGGCTTTAGGCCGCTTCACGCCATATTTACTGCGGGAAACTTTGCGAGGCAGCTTGTTCGTATTGCTCGGCCCGCTCGCTCCAAGCGCATCCAATGTTCCGCGCACGATGTGATAACGCACGCCCGGTAAATCTTTCACGCGTCCGCCGCGCACAAGAACAATCGAGTGCTCTTGCAAATTATGCCCTTCTCCCGGAATGTAAGCGATCACTTCATAGCCGTTCGTCAAGCGAACCTTGGCCACTTTACGCAAAGCGGAGTTCGGCTTCTTCGGCGTGCGCGTCATCACCTGTAAACAAACGCCGCGGCGTTGAGGACAATTCGTCATCGCGGGCGATTTTGTCTTCTGCCGCGCCATCCTCCGTCCGTGCCGTATTAACTGATTGATCGTTGGCATTCTTTTTTTCCTGCTTTTAAAAATCTTAAACTTATCCCCTCTTCGCTCTGAAAAAAAACGCCCGGGAAAACCCGGGGCGTGCTTCTCTCTGCTTTTCGGCATGGAGGACAACGCTTAAAACGTCGTCACACGCTTGATATTTTTCACTCGCCTTTTTCGGCGAAGCGATTCAAGGGAAACGAAACTTTATCGTTTCCCTGATTTCATGCAATAAAAATTTGCAGAAATTCTATCGCGCCATCTATTTCCTATGAAATCTAACTCGCCAACGTCGTCGGAATATCGAGCATGATCTTCCGCGCCGCGTTTTCCTCTTCTTTTTCTTGGTTGATCAACGGCTCGCCAACAGGCTCTCCCAAAGGAACCAAGCGGATGCGACGGTAGCACGGGAATCCCGTTCCGGCGGGAATCAAATGTCCCATGATGACGTTTTCTTTGAACCCGCGCAGATTGTCCACTTTGCCCAACGTGGCGGCGTCGGTCAAAACGCGCGTGGTGTCTTGGAAGGACGCGGCGGAAATAAAGCTTTCCGTCTCCAACGACGCTTTGGTGATGCCCAGCAGCACCGGCGAAGCTTCCGCAGGTTTGCCGCCTTTTTTCTCAACGCGGCGGTTCTCTTCTTCAAAGATGAGACGATCGATTTGCTCGCCCCATAAGAACGATGTGTCGCCCGGCTCATTGATTTTCACCTTGCGCAACATCTGGCGCACGATGATTTCAATGTGCTTGTCGTTAATTTCAACACCCTGCAAG
>JAZDII010000050.1:0-10475 GCA_043805085.1 bacterium | reverse complement strand
AAAAATGTCCCGCACCTTGCCTCGACTTAAAAAGATAAGTTGCATGCTTGGTGGGCAAAATGAAACAGGCGGGTAAAAAAAACAACATTTCTTTTGCTGCGAAAGTTCTATATTATAGAACTTTTACGTTGAACCCGACCTTTAATCTTTTAATTCGTCCCGTCGTCCGCGGAAAATTTTTCTTTGTCGGAGAAGAAAAATTCTTCGTCCAAGGCGTCACCTACGGCCCGTTTCGTCCGGCGGGAAACGACGGCGCGTTTTTCAAATCTCCGGAAGAAACGCGGCGCGATTTTCAACTCATCCGCGCCGCCGGTTTCAATGTCCTGCGCGTCTATCATCAACCGCCCGCGTGGTTCTTGGACTTGGCGGCGGAACATGCGCTTTACACGCTCATCACGATCCCGTGGAAAAAGCGCGTTTTATTTTTGGACAGCGCAAAGACGCAAAAGGAAATCCGTTCCGATCTTCAAAAGGCGGCTCAAGCTTGCGCGGGACGCTCGGCGGTCTTAGGCTTTTACGTGGACAACGAACTGCCGCCAGATCTGGTGCGTTGGTACGGGCCGCACCGCGTGGAACAGTTTCTCGATTCTCTTGTCCGCTCCGTTAAAGAAGAGGACCCCGGCGTCCTGTGCGCTTATGCCAATTTTCCGCCAACGGAATACCTTTTGCCCAAAGCTGTGGATTTTTATTCCTACAACGTCTATTTACACGATCCGGCGCGGCTCAAAGCTTACCTCTCGCGCCTGCAAAATCTGGCGGAAGAAAAGCCGCTCGTGCTGGGAGAATTCGGCATGGACACCATTCGCCATTCCGAGGACGAACAGGCGGACTTGCTGAAAGCGCACTACAACACCGTCTTTCGCGCCGGCCTTGCCGGAACGATTGTTTTTTCTTGGACGGACGAATGGTTCACCGACGGTGTGGAAGTGGATGACTGGGCATTCGGCCTCGTCAAACGCGATCGAACCCCCAAGAAAGTCTATCATTGTCTGAAAGACCTAACTCTTCCCAACGGCGGCGCGGTTCAAGACCGTTTCCCGTTGTCGCGTTATCCGATGGTCTCCGTGGTGGTTTGCTCCTACAACGGCTCGCTGACGCTGCGCGCTTGCTTGGAATCCGTGCGGCGGCTGCGTTATCCGAATTATGAAGTGATTCTGGTGGACGACGGTTCGCACGACAACACGCAAGAAATCATGCAGGATTTTCCAGAGATCAAAAATATTTGCCAACCCAACAAAGGCTTGAGCGTGGCGCGCAATGTGGGCACCGAAGCAGCCAAGGGCGAAATCGTCGCTTTTACGGATTCCGACTGCATGGCCGACCGCGACTGGCTTTATTATCTAGTTCAGACCTTGTTGGAGAGTAATTTCGTCGCCGTCGGCGGCCCCAATATTTCCCCGCCTGCCGCTGATTCTATTCAAGCCGCCGTCGCGGCCTCGCCGGGCGCGCCGAGGCACGTGCTGTTGAACGACACGGAAGCGGAACACATTCCCGGCTGCAACATGGCTTTTTATCGTTGGGCGTTGAAATTAGTCGAGGGGTTCGATCCTCAATTCCGCGCCGCCGGCGACGATGTTGACCTTTGCTGGCGCCTCATGCAAATGGGACACAAAATCGGTTTCAGCCCAAGCGCGGTTGTTTGGCACCACCGCCGCTTCACCATGCGCGCCTATTTCAAGCAGCAACAAGGCTACGGCAAGGCCGAGGCCATGCTGCGCTACAAACATCTTCATTACTTTGATTCCTTCGGCTCGGCGCGTTGGAAAGGAGTCATCTACGGCCAGTCGCACTTCGAGCGTGTTTTTCAACGCCCCATTATTTATCACGGCATTTTCGGCACGGGTTTGTTCCAGTGCATTTACCCGCCGCCGCATTCAGAGTGGTTCAGCATGGTCAGCAGCTTGGAGTGGTTCGGATTCGGCCTGTTCATTTTTCTTGTGTCCTATTGGGTTGATTTTCTCCGCGTCATCCCGCTGCTCATGCTCGGATTTTTTCTGTTGCCCGCGTTTTCTTACATGATTCGCGCGAGGATCGAATCCAACCGCGACACCGTATTGGCGCGCTTGTTTGTATTTTACCTAGCCACCATGCAACCGCTCGTGCGCGGATGGGCCAGATACTTCACATGGTTTCAATCCAAACAAATGCCCGCCGCCGGAAAACACCCACGCCAAACGTCTCTATGGAGGTCAAGCCATCTTGCCTTTTGGAGCGAAAGGGGAGGGGAGCGCGACGATTTGCTGCGCGAACTTGTTCAACTTCTTGAAAAGGGTGACTGGCTGTTCACATGCGATACGGGTTGGGGCAACTGGGACATCGTGGTTTTTGCCAACAGATGGTGGCGCGTGCGCATGAAAACGTTGACAGAAATTTATCCGCACGGACGCCGTCTCACACGCGTTGAAAACAGTCCCGTCTTGCGCAAATTCGGCGGCCTAGCCGCTTTCTGTTTATTGACGGCGGCAACGCTCATCACGATAGCATTTCCACACGCATGGCCTGTTGTTTTAGCCGCGCTTTTTGTTATGGCATTGACCGCGTGGTTCACGAGCCTGTTTGTGTGCCGTCGCCTTGCTGAACTCATTTGCGCGGCAGCCGCGCGCTCGAATTTAACTTTTGTTGCTCGGCCATGAATCTTTACAAACGAGTTTTCGCCTATTACCGGCCATTCGCCAAAGAAACGCTGGCGTCCCTTGTCCTCATGCTGATCGCCATCGGATTGAACCTGCTCAAGCCTTGGCCCATTAAATTCATCGTTGATAACATTCTTAAAAAAAGCGGCCCGCTTTATCAACTTCCATTCTGGCCGAGCGATATCAACCTTGTAACCGCCCTCTCCATCACGGCGGGCAGCCTGATTCTCATTCACCTTTTGTGGGGAGTTTTTAATTTGTTCAACACCTATTGGCTGATTGACATCGGCCTGCGCGCCTTGCTGCGCCTACGAACGGAGCTTTACACTTATCTTCAAAGTTTGCCATTGCGCTTCCACGACACGCGCCGCAGCGGCGACACCACTTTCCGCGTTGCTTACGATTCCCAAGCCATCCAAACCTTTTTCAATCGAGGCTTCGCCACCATCATCGGCTCCGTCCTCACCTTAGCCGGCGCGTTTGTCATTATGGTGCGCATGAACTGGCAACTCACACTCCTCTCCCTCGGTGTTGTTCCTTTCTTACTCATGGCGATCAGTTATTTTGCCGTCCGCATACG
Organism: bacterium; assembly: GCA_043805085.1. GTDB lineage: Bacteria > Verrucomicrobiota > Verrucomicrobiia > Methylacidiphilales > Verrucolacustridaceae > JAZDII01. The sequence continues at coordinate 7,262 of JAZDII010000050.1, read as the reverse complement.
CCGTCAAAACGCAACGTTGCAAGCGGAAGAAAGCGACGTCCTTTCCCGCGCGGCGGAAGGACTGTCCAGCATCCGCATCGTTCACGCCTTCGCGCGCGAGGAATACGAAGTCAACGCCTTCGTCCGCGAGTGCCGCCAAGCTCTCGGCGCAAACCTCCGCCTCAATATCACCAACGTCACCAGCACGCTTGTCATCGGCCTCATCATGGCCATCGGCACGGCGGTGTTGCTCTATTTTGGTTCATTGGAAGTGGCGCGAGGACGAATGACCTTGGGAGAGCTTCTTGTCTTCATCGCGTATCTCTCCATGCTCTACCAGCCGCTTGAACAGTTGAGCTACACGGCATGGGCGATGGAAGGCGCGGCGGCTGGCGTGGAACGTTCGTTTGAAATTTTAGACGCGCAAAACGACGTGGCCGACGCGCCCAACGCCGCGCGATTTCAGGTTAAGAACGGCAAAATCGAACTGCGCGACGTGAGTTTTCACTATGAAAAAGATCGCCCCGTTTTACGCGGCGTTAATTTAACGATTCAACCCGGAAAAACCGTCGCCCTCGTCGGCGCGACGGGAAGCGGCAAAACAACGATTCTGTCGCTCATTCCGCGTTTTTACGATCCCACACACGGCGATGTGTGGATTGACGACCAAAACGAGCGAAGCGTGACGAAACGTTCCTTGCGCGAAAACATCAGCATGGTCTTGCAAGACACGCTGCTGCTCAACTCGTCCATCCGTGAGAACATCGCCTACGGAAAAATCGGCGCCACGCAAAAAGAAATCGAACAGGCCGCGCAGGCCGCGCAAGCGGACGAATTCATCCGCCAACTGCCGCAAGGATACGACACGCAAGTCGGCGAACGAGGCGTGTTGTTGAGCGGCGGCCAGCGTCAACGCATCGGCATCGCGCGCGCCTTTCTCAAAAACGCGCCCATTCTTTTATTAGACGAGCCGACCAGCGCGCTGGATTTGCAAACGGAAGCGGAAATTATGGACGCTTTAAAAAATTTGATGCAAAGACCGACCACCTTGATCGTCACCCACCGTCTCAATACCATTCACGATGTGGACTGGATCGGCGTTTTGGAAAACGGCCAAATTGTGGAGAGCGGTACGGGCGAACAATTGCTCGCGCAACGCGGCCTTTACTGGAAACTCTGGAACGCCACTCGCCCCGCCGCGCCAACAAACTGATTGGAATGATGTAAAAAACATGATTCGCTAAAGATATGATTAAAGACGACCGCTACACGCGCCTTGCCTCTTTGTTGACCTCCTTTTGCACGGAACTGAAAAAGGGCGAGCGCGTTCTCATTGACGCATTCGACATCCCCGCCGCCATGACTGTGGAACTCGTCCGCGCCGCGCGCAAACAGGGCGCGTTGCCGTATGTGCACACACATTTGGGCCGCGTGCAAAGGGAACTCTTGCTGGGCCAAACGGAAAGCCAGCTCCTCTTCAGCCGCAAAATTGAACTAGAACGCATGAAAGGCATGCAAGCCTACATCGCCCTTCGCGGTTCGCAAAACGTCTTTGAAAATTCCGACGTGCCGACGGATAAAGTCAATCTCGCCTCTAAAATCATGCGGCCTGTTTTAGACTGGCGCATCAAAAAAACAAAATGGGTCATCTTGCGCTGGCCCACTTCCGCCATGGCGCAGCAAGCGATGATGAGCACGGAAGCGTTCGAAGACTTTTATTTCCGCGTCTGCACGCAAAATTACGCTCGAATGATCCCCGGCATGGAAGCTTTGAAAAAACTCATGAAGCGCACGGATCAAGTCCGCATCAAAAGCCCGGGCACAGACCTTTCTTTCTCCATCAAAAACATCGGCGCGGTGGAGTGCGGCGGTCAACGCAACATCCCCGACGGCGAAGTCTTTTCCGCGCCTGTCAAAGACAGCGTGAACGGGACGATTCAGTTCAACGCCCCCAGCGTCTATCACGGTGTTTCCTTTGATGGCATTCGCCTTGTGTTCCGCAACGGGCGCGTCGTAGAAGCCACCGCCAATCAAAACACGAAAAAGCTCAACGAAATTTTAGACGCGGACGAGGGAGCGCGTTTTGTCGGCGAATTCAGCTTGGCTTTCAATCCTCACATCTTGCAGCCCATGCGCGATATTCTTTTCGACGAAAAAATCGCCGGTTCATTTCACTTCACACCGGGCCAAGCTTACGAAGAAGCTGACAACGGTAACCGCTCGCAAGTGCACTGGGACATGGTTTGCATCCAACGCAAAGAATTCGGCGGCGGCGAAATTTATTTCGACGGCAAACTCATTCGCAAAGACGGCCTTTTCATCCACGGTCCTTTAGCCAAGTTGAACCCCAGTTACCTGCTCGGACGCAAAAAATAACTTGAGCTCCCTACCGCAACGTTCATCTCAAACTGAACTTTTTGCGGGAGAAAATTTCACCGCTCTTTGGGAAGAAGCCATTCGCCTTTGGCTTAAAAATGCGGTGGCGCAATCTTGGCGTGATCATCGTCCAACGTCCATTCTATGCCCCTCCGTGGCATGGCTACACTTTCTCAAAGAAAAAATGGCGGCGGGAAAAATGGGCGCATTAGCGTTGCATTTCTGGCTGCCTGCGGACGCGCGCGCGTTTCTCATTAAAAAACTAACCCCTGAATTGCAATTAGGCGACGCCTCCACATTCCGCCTCCTTTTATCCGCCGCTTGTTTGGAAGAAAAAGACTCTTTGTCTCAAACATTGGCGGCGGACGCATCCTCTTTATGGCAAGCTATGGAACTGGCTTCATCGGCTGGCGTCGCCTTGCCAAAGGCCAATCAAGGGCGTTTTCAAAAATTTTGCGCGCTAAAAAGCAAAGCGCGTTTAATGGAAATATCCGAAGCGGATACTGCGCTTTTAAAGCTCTCCAAAGAACAATCGCGTCCGCTTCAAAACATCTTGCTCGTCGGCTTTAGTTCCGCCCATTGGCCGCTTTGGAATCTCTTGCGTGCGACAATTCAGTCTTCCGATCAAAGCGCAGTCTGCCTTCCGCAACCGCGCGTTGAATCGGAAAAAATGGATATGCTTTGGTTAAGTTCATGGGAACAATTTTTAGGCGCGGCTCATTTTTGCGCTTTGCCCGATGCTTCGGAAGAAACTTCCGCGCCAGCAACAATTTTTCGAGTCGCCCTTTCTTTAAGGAAACAAGCGGAAGCGGCGGTTTCACAAGTTGCCGCATTTTTGCGGGAAGCCGCTTCTTTGCCGCGTTGTCGCGTTGGCATCGTCGTGTCCGGGCCGGGTGTTTTAGCGAGAGAAATAGCGGTGTTGTTGGACGAAATGAACATTCCCCATCACGATACAGTGGGACATTTGACGCCGCCTGCGCCTGATGAAGACGCTTGGCAAGCGTGGCTGGCGCAGCAACGCGAGCCCATTTTGCAAACGTTGCTTGCGTTGCTTCGTCTTGCGCCGCAACTCACGGATTTGCCCATCCAACAAATCGAATCTCTCTTTTACACTGCGTTGGGCGAAACCATGACCAACGACATCGCAATCGCCTTGGCCTATTGGTCGGCGTCCTCTTCGTCCAACGAACGCATTTTAGCGGAAAATCTGCAACACATTCGAGATGCTTGGCAGCCGTTTAACGAAACCGCTTGCTTGGGAGATTTTTTAAATCAAACCATCCGCGCTCTTCGATGCTTGGAATGGGAAGAACGCGCCTTTGTTGAAGCCTTGCGCAAGCGATATGAAAATTGTTTGGATATCATTTGCTCACGACGCGCCTTTTTAAAATGGTTGCAGGAACAATCCGAAACCCGCCAACGCGCGCGAGCTTCCAACGGCTCTCATCTTTTCGCGCCCGTCCATTTACTTTCCTACGCTGAAGCCGAAGGACAGGAATGGTCTCACTTGATTTTAACGGGATTGAACGAGGACGAATGGCCTCGCGCCTTTGCGCTTCCTCCGTGGTTGACGGAAGAAATCATTCAAGAACACAATCTCGCCGCTGTCACGATGGGCAAGCAAGGCGCGGGGCATGAAGTGATCAAGGAAGGGAAGGGAATATGCTTTGGGCCGTCGGAATGGAGCAGCCTCCAACATCGCCAATTCCAATGTTTAACGGACTCTGCGGCTCGCAGTCTGTGTTGCTTGTGGTCATTATCAGACGAAAGCGAGCCCTCTCGCGTGATGCAACCATCGGATTGCTTGGCTTCTTTTTATAGCGTTAAAACAGAAAAAATTTTAGACGACAACGAACAACAGTTGGCGCGTCAGATGCAAGTATGGCTGGATCATTCGTCGCCGCCCCTCCCACTCGCGCTTCCGCCAGCAGACTTGACGCAGACGGCAGAGGCGTATTTGGCGCGTTGGAACAGCAACGCGCCGTTCGGTATTTATGATTTCGCTTTAAAACAACCGCCGCCCCAACAGATTCAACTCGCCTGCAAAGAATTTGAAGACACCTTCAGGCAGCCCGCGCTTGTTTGGATGAAAAAATTTCTTGGCGTCCAACCTGATCGAGAACCCGTTGGTTGGCCGATAACACAAGGAGTATGGGCGCATCGCTGGTTGAGCCACGCGGTGAATCCTGCACAAAAGCAAAAATGGATTGTCAGGGAAAGCGCGGAAAAATTCAGAAATCATTTGGTGATGGCAACAGAACAAACGCGCTTGCGCATGGAAACAATCTTTCAACAAACAGGGCGGTCATTGTCAGGGAAATGGCTCGCAGCTTGGAACGAAGCGCGAAGTTGCGCGGCGGAGCTTCTAGAATCCGTTCTTGAATTAAGCGAATGGAGTGAAGCAAAAACGGAATGGAGATTGCCGCCCCATTTTTCCGTCCCGCTAAAAAACGGTTCTCAATTATTATTAAGCGGCCAGATAGACCTTGCGTTAAGCCTCTCCAAACAAACGGACGAGCGCGCCCTTGCCGGTTCCGTGTGGATACTGGATTACAAAACGGGCGATTCTGGTTTGCGCATCAATCCTCAAACAGGCGCGGGGCTGCAGCTCGCGCTTTATGGATTGGCTTGCTGCGAGGCGGATGAGATCAGCGTCAGCTTTGTTCAACCGGGTCAAAAAATTTCCGCTTTGTGGACAAAAGAAAATTTTCTTGCCCATGATTTTTTTTGGCAAGGGCTGGCGCGCCTGCAACAGACAGGCATTTTCGGCATGAGAGGCAAAGTGTATGCCGAGTTTGGGTTTGGGAGAAAATATCCTCTCGCTATGCTACCTGTGGACGAAGAATTGTTAGAAAAAAAGTGGGAATTGACGCACCCTCTATTGGCGAGAGCTTAAAAAGATGACTCCGTCCGATCAAAACGTTCGAGATAAATTCACTCAAGAATGGGAACGCAACTTTTCCGTCATCGCCCCGGCTGGAAGCGGCAAGACCAAGGCCATCATTGATCGCGTCATCCATATCGCTTCCTTGGAAACCGCTCTAGCAAAGAGATTGTTGCCCAAGCTTGTCGTTGTCACTTACACCAACAAAGCCGCCAAGGAAATGCAACAGCGCGCGCGCCGCGAGATTGCGCAGCGCCAAATTGACCCCGTCGCCGTCGGTTTTAACCGCGCCTTTTTTGGAACGATTCACAGTTTTTGCCTGTTGCTTTTGAATCAACACGGCCACCACATTGGCTTGCCGTCCAAGCTGGAACTGCTTCCGGAGAACGATGAAGAAATGTGGCAGGCGTTCATCGGACAATGGCAAGAGCCGTGGAATGGGGATGAGGCGGACGTTTTGCAATATCTTTCGATTTTCGATGTCTTTGCCATGGCAAGAAAACTCAAGCCTTGCGAATTTGAACAGAAAAATTCACTGCCGCCTCCTGTTGTAGATTTGACGGGCATTGAAACATGCCCAATTCAAGCGAAAACAAAAAATACCATCGCAAGAGGATTGTCTTTAGCGCGGGGATGGAAAAAGCGGCAGGGATTTCGCCCCTTGCCGGAATTTAATCAAGGCGGCGCGGAATTCCAAAAACGCTGGCGGCAAAGCTTCGCTCCTTTACAGAATTGGATTAAAAAAGAAGCGTTGCAACTGGCGCATGCTATCGCCCGCCAATACCAGCATTATCGGCTAACGCGCGGCTGCCTGACTTATCGAGATCAAACACAACTCGCCGCGCAGCTTTTGCAACACGTCGAAGCGGGGCGGCAAATCCGCGCGCAAAATTACCGCATCATTTTGGACGAAGCTCAAGACACCGACACCGATCAATTTCGCGTTTTGTTTGAAACAGCTAGACCTGCGGAATCAAAAGGAGAGTGGCTTCAAGGCTCGCAACACCCGCCGCGCGCCGGTTTTTTTTGCATGGTGGGAGACCCGCAGCAATCTATCTACGGCGACCGGGCTGATCCCGTTTTCTATGCTCATGTCCGCCGCAAGCTGGAGGAAAGCGGCGCAGAGGAACTCACATTCCACGTCACGTTTCGATGCGATCATTCCATTATTCAAACCGTCAATCGCCACGGCCCATGTTTACTAGATGGAAAAGATGGGCAAACGGAATACGTCGTCCTGCAGCCCAGTCAACAAGCGCAAGACGGGCAGACCGCGCGCTTGAAAATTGAGTCGCCGTGGAACGAGGAAGAAAAGAAAAAGGAAAAAGATTTTTCACTCGCTCAATACGAAGCGCAAATTTTGGCGCAGTGGATCCAAGAAGCCGGATTGGAAAAATTAAGAGCGCGTGATTGGTCTCAAGTGGCCATTCTGTGCCCGCGCCGACGTTGGTTTCAGCCGCTTGTGGACGCTTTGCAAAAAGTCGGCTTGGAAACGCAAATCCAGTCCAGCCGCGAAAAAATGCGCGACTCCGTTTTTTATTCGTGGCTGACCGCTTTAGCCGTCGTCATGAATCAACCTCGGAACAGCTTCGAAATCGTCGGCGTGTTGCGCGAGTTTTACGGTCTTTCGGATCAAAGCTTAGCGGATTTTTCAAAAGGCGAGGGGAGTCTTTTTCAAATTCAAGAAAAAGTTGCAGGAACGGGAACAGTGGAAAACAAACTTAACGAACTTCACTTCTTGCGCGAAGAAATAATGACTTTGCCCTTGCGCGACGCCGCGGCGCGGCTCGCGCGCATAGCGCATCAACGCGCGCGCGCCTTGCCTCTTACTGAAACAGACGACGCGTGTGTTGATATGATTCTTGCTCGCGCCGCTCAAGCAGAAGAAAACGGCTTCACCTTCGCTGCGTGGGCTGAAAATATGCGGCGCGGCGCGGAAGAAGAAAAAACGGAAACAGAAGCGCGGCCTCACGCTATTCAACTCATCACCTGCCAAAAAGCGAAAGGGCTGGAGTGGGACGCC
>JAZDII010000049.1:0-3787 GCA_043805085.1 bacterium | reverse complement strand
CGAGCTTGCCGTCTTTATTCTTGTCATACTTTTCTAAAATTTTCTTTTCACGGGCGGCTTCGCGCTCCTTTTTCATCGCCGCCTTTTCGTCGTCATCGAGTTTGCCGTCTTTATTCTTGTCATACTCTTCCAGCCATTTCGTCCGCATCTTCGCGCTGCGTTCTTGCGCATCCTTTTGCATTGCGGCGCGCTCCTTGTCATCCACCTTCCCATCCTTATTAATATCGTGCTTTTGCATCCAAGGAGACATTGGAGGATTAGCAGAAGCAGGCGCATCCGCCGCCTGAAGCAGGGCGGCGCCAAAAATCAAAGCAAAGAAAGAGAACAGGAAAAACTTTTTAAGCGCGGTTGGGTTCATACAAAAAATGGTAAGTAAGATTACTGTTTCTTCAAAACAAAAAATATTCTTTTGCTGAATACTTTATATTTTAGGGAAGCTTAAGGAGTTGAATAGGGATGATTCGATGGAGTAAACGGAAATAAGCCAGGATGGGGTTTATCGTCTTTAGCCGCCTCTTTTCTTTCCTCTTCATCTAGCTTGCCGTCTTTATTGACATCGTGCTTTTGCAAAAATTGAGCGCGGTCTTGTTGAAACTTTTTTTGATGTTCCTCCATTTCCTTTCGCCGCTCCTTTTGCATGACGCCTTTTTCCGCCTCGTCCAACTTGCCGTCTTTATTCGCGTCATACTTGGCTAGCCTCTCCGCTTCAAACTTGGCCCTCTTCTCCTCCATATCTTTTTGCATCGCGGCGCGCTCACCCTCATCCAGCTTGCCATCTTTATTCGCGTCATAGTTTTGCAAAAAGGCAGGTCCTGTTGGCAAAATGGGAGTTAAAGACCCAGAAACATTTCCCCGCCAAAGAGGCTTTTGCCCCCCTTGCCCTCGTTGATCCTGCTGCATAGCCATCCGTTCATCAGCATCTAATTTTCCATCCTTATTTTTATCATACTTTTCTAGTAGCTTTTTCTCTAACAATTTTTTTTGCTCCGCTTGAGCGATCTTTCTTTCCGCCCCATCTAACTTCCCATCCTTATTAGCGTCATATTTCGCCAATATCTCCGCTTCAAACTTGACTTTCTTCTCCGCGATATCTCTCTGCATCGCGGCGCGCTCATTGTCATCCAGCTTGCCGTCTTTATTGGCGTCATATTTTTGCACCCAATCACCAAGCAAAACAGGTTGCGCGCCAAGACCGGCGCCTGTCGCCATCCCGGCGGGGGGCGGCAAAACACCCCGCATTGGAGGAGGCGCGCCAACATTAGAAGAAGGCGCGGACATTTGAGCCAAAGCCCCGCAAACAGGAAGAACCACAAAATAAACCAAAGTTCTAAAAAAGATTGTTTTCATAGTTTTAAAAAATGCGAAAGATTGGAGCGCGTGAAACGCTGCATGCATAATCACGCTTTTACAAAACTGCCCCATGATGTCACGTTTTAAAAACGTGAAGCTATTTTTTCTTCTTCTGCACAACCGCCAGTGTCCGCAAACGCAAAGCATTGAGCTGAATAAACCCTGTCGCATCCACAGGATTATAAGCCCCCGCGTCAGCTTCCATCGTCGCTAATTTCGGGTTGTAAAGCGAAACAGAACTTTTGCGCCCGGCATTGATGATATTCCCTTTATAAAGCTTCAGCCGCACAGTGCCGCTCACGTTTTTCTGGCTGTCATCCATCGCGGCTTGGAGAAAATACCGCTCCGGCGCGAACCAAAAACCGTTATAAACCAACTCGGAGTATTTCGGAATGAAGCCGTCGCGCAAATGCATGACTTCACGATCCATCGTCAGCGTCTCCATCTGCCGATGAGCAAAATGAAGAATCGTTCCCCCGGGCGTTTCATAAACGCCGCGCGACTTCATGCCGACGCACCGGTTCTCTACCAAATCCACGCGCCCGATGCCGTGCTTACCGCCGAGTTTATTCAGCGCGCGTAAAACATTCGCCGGTGAAAGCCGCTTGCCATTCACGGCGACGCAATTCCCGCCTTCAAACTGAAGCTCGACGTATTCAGGCTTATTCGGCGCTTTTTCAGGCGAAGCAGTAAGCAAAAACATATTCGACGGCGGCTCGGCCCACGGATCCTCTAAAATGCCGCTTTCATAGCTGATGTGAAATAAATTTCGATCCATCGAATACGGCTTGGCCGCCGTAACTGGCACGGAAATGCCGTGCTTTTTAGCATAAGCCACAAGATCGCTTCGACCCTGAAAATCCCACGTCCGCCAAGGCGCAATAACTTTAAGATGCGGCGCAAGCGCGGCAAAGGTCAGCTCAAAACGCACTTGGTCGTTGCCTTTGCCCGTCGCCCCGTGCGCCACGGCGTCGGCCTTTTCTTTAAAAGCGATTTCCACCTGCCGCTTGGCGATGAGCGGGCGCGCGATGCTGGTGCCGAGAAAATACTGGTTCTCGTAAAGCGCATTGGCGCGGATCATGGGAAAAATAAAATCGCGCGCGAACTCTTCCGTCAGATCCTCAATATAACATTTACTCGCGCCCGTTTTCAGAGCTTTTTCATCAAGCCCCTTCAGCTCCTCTTCCTGACCGATATTAGCGCAAAAGGCGATGATCTCCGCGTCATATTTTTCCTTGAGCCATGTGAGAATGACGGAAGTGTCCAATCCGCCGGAATAAGCAACAACGATTTTCATAAAGAGAGCAATCTAAGGTGATTTTTCACAGCAATCAATGCAAAGAAAACTTCGGTAGCGCCCTAATTTGCAATTGGCCTTCCCCATTTTCAAATTATAGCGCTTCACATCAACACTGGCGCATCCCTTTTTCCCTGCGCTCCGTTCCCTGTCATTCCAGAGAGCAAAGCGAATCGGGAATGACACCGTCCAAAAGTGAAAGAACGAGGACATGTGTCAATGTTGATATGAAATGCTATAGGACACCACCACCCTTTCAGTAGTGTCCTAAATTGAAAATGGGAGATTGCTTCGCTTCCTTGCTCGCAATGACAATACGTGTTGCATTTGTCATTGCGAGGAGCAGCAGCGACGAGGCAATCTCGGGTGCAAGGGAGGTTTTTTAATAAATAGGTAATTTTTCGTCAAATTAAGACACCACCACCCTTTCCCTTCCATTGACACTCCTTTCAAAACTTGTAAAATCCCACCTTCTTATGGCGGTTCCTTTTTCCCAAGCATGGACAGTGGCGTCTTATGTCGTCAGCCGGAAGTTTAAAGGCCATAAGCGTTATCCTCTGGTTTTGATGCTGGAACCGCTTTTCCGATGCAATCTTTCCTGTGCGGGCTGCGGCAAGACGCAATATCCAGAGCACATTCTCAATAAGCGTCTTACGCCGGAGCAATGCTGGCAGGCCGCCGAGGAATGCGGTGCGCCGATGGTGAGTTTGCCGGGGGGCGAGCCGTTGATTCACCCAGAAATCGTCCAGATTGTCGAAGGCTTGATTGCCCGTAAAAAATACGTCTATCTTTGCACTAACGCTTTGTTGCTGAAGCGTAAGTTGGACCTTTTTAAGCCGAATCAACGCCTTTCTTTCAGCGTGCATCTTGACGGCCCGCGCGAAAAGCATGACGCTGCTGTGTGCCGTCCGGGAGCTTATGACACGGCTGTGGATGCGATGAAAGAGGCCGTTCGGCGCGGTTTTCGTGTGACGACCAACAGCACGCTTTTTAATGATGTGTCGAGAGAGAGGGTCTACTTGTCCTCGAGGACTTCGAGCTTCGCGCCTGGCTTGAGGCGAGGGCCCCCTAGGCGTAGCGCCGCATGACCAACCCCTACTGTGACGCGCTCGGCATCGCGGTGCCGCGTCTGGAGGTGGC
>JAZDII010000048.1:0-17395 GCA_043805085.1 bacterium | reverse complement strand
GGAAACTTCATTGCGCAGTTTATGAATTTTCGGATTTTACCAATTCAAACAAATTCTTGAGATCATCGAGAACAGCAAATCTCCATTTGCCAAACTTGTTACTTGTATTGACCGCCGAACACCATTCTTTGGCTGCTTGCCATTTAGCTTGATCTTGATCTTTAGTTTGCCCTTTGATTTCAAGAATCAAATAATCATCCTCTTCAAATTTAATAATATAATCGGGATAATACGTTTTTAGTTGTCCTTGCCAGAGATAAAATATTTCAAAACCAAGATGATCATTTTTTACCCAAGAAACCAATTTAGGAATCCGATCTCTTTCAAATTCAAAGCCAACCTTTTCCCATCCGCTATCAATAACAATATGACTCATCTGGCTCCTTTGAACAGGCTGTGTTGGTTTGCTGGTATACCACACCATTGCAGAAGCGGTGCTTCTTACGGGTCTCACAGGATCCAAAACAACAGATGGAGACTCTGCGCTTGAACTACGAATGAAGTTACTAATGTGGCGTGTGATTTTACCTGCGTTGAGCGCGATAACGATACTTCGGAGTTTTTCGGTTCCCTCAAATTGTGGAATTTTCAAAACCAATTTATCTGATTTCAAAAACTCATCTAAAATTTGCATCAATTGACTGATGTGACTCCCAGTATCTCCTTCCCAATTTTTTCCAAATTCGGTTTGAAGCCGAGCTACAGCCTGTAATTTAATTTTTTGCAAACGATATTCTTCGGAAAGCCTGTCTAAATCAATTTCATGAATTTGATCAAATTTGGGTTTGCCGTCTACAACAGGCGCTACTTCCACGATGGTAGGAGAATCGGAGGGAGAGATAATCAAAGCTGCTAGCTTATCCCAATCTAGCTCGAGAAAATAAGAGAGTTTATATTCAATCCTCAAAACATGCGGCCACTGAATTTCCAAATGCTTTCTTTCAGGAATAGGCTCAATCTTTGTTTTCGGTTTCTCAACCCTAGGAGGCCCTTCCTCTTGTTCCGTTGGCAAGAATGTGAAAGGTACTCCAAATACAGTAACATATTCGGCATCGTATAATCCTTGCTCATTGACATCGTAAGAAATCCTTCGCAATCCTCTCCCAATAACTTGTTCGCAAAGCAATTGACTCGTAAAAGCACGAAGACCAAGAATGTGAGTAACCGTGCGAGCATCCCATCCCTCTGAAAGCATATTCACGCCGATGACGCATTGAACAGATTCTCCGGGCTTACCTTTCTTGCCAACCGTATTGAATTTCTCCCTCTCGTCTTTGACGCGGGTTTCCTTGGATTTGTCGAAGGATCCATTTGCTTCCGCTTCAATCTTATCCAAGGCATCTTGATCAATCCTTAATAAACGTTCTCTTTCTCCTAATTCGGAGACCGAGAAATAACCATTGGTCAGTGAATATTCCATTCTTGCTGCTGTCTCTGTGCGATTGCAAATAACAATCATGACAGGAGGTGTTTCTCTCGGAGGAACCTGTTTTTCCCAATTTTCTTTTTCTTTGAGCCAATCTCCTCCGAGAAGGTTAACAGCATTACGCACCAAATCAGGCAAGTCCTCTTCTGGTTTGGCTCTTCGATTGAGATCTTCTCTCACTTCTGGATAAATATGAAAAAGCTGGGATCGCATATCTGACCCCGTATTAGAATCGTCTCGAATCGCCACCTTGGGCGTTTTAACTAACCCACTTTCAATGGCGTCATTTAATCCAAAATCACTAACAATCCACGAAAACAATTGCTCATCCTGATTATTTTTACCAGTCGGCTTAAATGGAGTTGCGGAAAGATCATAAGCTTTCAGAACGCCTCTAGAACGATGAATCCTGTCAATACCGCTTACCCATATGGTTGCTTTTTCTTTTTCCTCGTCGTCTTCATCTTCGGAAGGACGATGGCAGTGATGAGCTTCATCATTTATGACAAGAATCTGATTTGCATTGCTAAAATCTGATAGAACGCGCCGAAAAAATGCCTCATCGCTTTCGGGTCCTTTTTTAACAACCTTGGGTCCGTAATTTTCATTCAAGGGTGCCAATGCGTGCCAATTGGTAACAACAATCTTCGCCTGCAATAATTCTTGCCACATGGATGAATCTATCAAAAGAAACTGTTGATAAAAATTGTCGTCTTTTTCTGGTAAAAGAACCTGCAATCGGTCGCGAACAGTAAGTCCTGGAGCAACAATAAGTATATTCTTTGAAAATCGAGGGTCTTTAGGATTGGCAATTTTATTCAGTGATTGCCATGCAATAAGCATTGCCATGACAACAGTCTTTCCGGTGCCTGTCGCTAATTTTAAACATTGCCGTTCCCATACGCTACCATCACCGACAATCTCGATGCCTTGTTTTTCCGAAGGATTCGCCTCTGTAAGCCAAATAGCTGTTTCTATGGCCTCCAATTGGCACCAAAACAAATGAAAATCTCTTTGGCTTTTGTCATTCCAAAATTGAAGCAACTTACGCGTAGTGCTGGTAACATTAGGATAGCCTTTTTCTTTCCATTCCTTAACACGAGGTCTGATTTTATTGACGAGCTCTATTTCGACAAATTCTCCGGGATCATCGTAATTATCTGCTGTTCTTGAAGACGCTCGCCAATAACCAGATTTCCTTCTTGTCTCTTTTTTTTCAAAACATTGCTTTGTTCTGTCGTATGACCAATACGCTTGAGGTTCCTCAAACGGACTATTGATGATGAGCTGATCGATTCCTTTTTGGCTCATAAATTAATCCCCTAATTTCTTAATCACAAACGATTCAATCCCTCGATTGTCGATGATCTTGACGGCGATTTTTTCATTCTCCCCAGCAGAAAAAGGTAAAGATTCCACACCCGAAAACCGTTGAATCATTTCTTCATCTACTTCGCCGTTGAGAGCCTTGGCAAGGCGCGTCCAGTCTCGTTTAGAATCGCTTTCTGGAAAGAATACTTGATCGGGATAGATACTTCTCTCGTCATAATCAGTATCCAAAAACCACATAGCGATTTGTTTTGTGTTATGGGATTTGATTTCAGCCGTGATAGGATCGTAATAATCGAATCCGTTCACCTTAACCTTGTATTTGCTATCTTTGAGCCGGATAACTTCCACATCTGGCTGTCCAATGAGCCAGTAGCTTTGATTTGAGGAGCGGTTCTTTCTCAAATCTTTTGTGAGCAAATCAACGCTCATCTGTGCCTTGAGGATTTTTACGCCATTCCAATTGATTTGATCGACGTCTTTCGCCGCTTCCGGGTCAAAATGGAAAGCTGCGAAAATCACAAAATCAATCTTTTGTTTTAATCCTCGCGCTTCTTTGATGGCTTCCTCGATCTGCCTTTGCTCCAACGCGCCGTAGTCAGGGCCGAAGCTAATAACGGCACGTTTGTTTTCACCGCTTTCTTCTAAAATTTCTCCTTCGGCGTGCAAAAATCGTGTGGCAAGCATCGGTTCAACGCGAGAAAAAGAAATCATTTTTCCGCCAATGGCGCGAATGCCCGTTGCTTTTAATTCATCTCTCCACTCTGCTTGCTTCCCTGTTTCACCTGTTCGTGCCAATTGCTCGTGACTCACCTCAACTTTTGGCTCGTTGCCATCAAATGGCTTTACGCGCAAACACGGCACGGCCTCAACTGTGAAAGGTCCCGCTACTCGCACTTTGCTTTTATCAAGAAAAGGCCGGTCGTAGAGACTTTCTTGTTTGGGTTGCTCATTATTGGCAATGGAACCGAGTGTGACATGCGGTACGGTTTCATATTTAAATCCGCTTTTGATTCCCTCCTGTGGATGTGCAAGTTCAAAATACTCAAATTTCGCTGTCATCAATCTCTGCTTGGCAAGAGTAATCGCAACACGAGAGGTATCACATGTAATCCATCTGCGTCCCCACTGCTCAGATACAAATGCCGTTGTTCCTGAACCGCAAGTAATATCGAGAACCAGATCACCCGGATCAGTTGTCATAAGTAAACATCTCTGAAGAACCTTTTCATTAGTTTGAACGACATAAACCATGTTTGATGCGCCTGCCAAGTCATTCCAAATATTTGAAAAATTTTTGACAGGAAAGTCGTTTAATTTTCGAAGATATTGTAAGCTTGATCCTTTTACTAACCTTCCCAAGCTATCAAGTTTATTAAGTCCATCGATTGATGTTTTCCAATGATTTTTATTTCCTGGAAAGTACTTTTTTCCATCGAATTCGACTTCTGTTGTCGTAGTAGGTCTAAACCCATCGGATGTAATTGGATCAGCTCGAACAACATGATTAGGATTGAAGTTGTCTGGAATTTCCTTATTTAGCTCTCCATCTATCAAATACTTGAAACCATCTTCCTGCAAATCTTGTAATGTTCTAGGAACAAATAATTTGCGCAATTTCAATTTCGGCTTATTTTTGCTATACCATATTAAATAGTCATTTATAGGATCAATTGTTCCGCTTTCTTTACTGCCTGTTTTTGTGAAAATAATGGTCACGACAAAGTTATCTATTCCGAATATTTCATCCATTAAGTTTCTTGCTAAATGTATATTTTCGTCGCTGATCTGCACAAAACAACTTCCAGTTTCATGGAGCAATTCTTTGGCGAGAAGTAATCGATCTCGTAGATATGAGAGATAGCTGTGAATACCTAACTCCCATGTATCGCGAAAAGCTTGGATCATTTCCGGTTCTGCGGGGATGTCGGAATCATTGCCATCTTTGACTTCGCGTTTATTAACGAATGGTTGAAAATTCGAGTTGTATTTGATGCCGTAAGGTGGATCGATATAAATCATCTGCACCTTACCGCCCATAGCTTCTTTTTTAAGAAGGCTGTTCATGACCAAAAGTGAATCACCTGCGATCAGCCGATTTGCCCAATCCTGCTCATGATGATAAAAATCAATTGCCTTGTTCAGAGGGGGATCGTTGTCAGGCTGATCAAATAACAAAAGTTGTTCATCTCGTTTTTCTTTGGGTTTGAGAAACGATTTAACGATTCGCTTTGGATCAATCCGTTCATGGATATGAAGACTGACATTCTGTACTTCAAAACTGGTTCCCTCTGCCTTTCCCGCCCAGCTCAAAAAAGGATCAATATGTGGATCGTGTTGATATTTTGTGCGACCATTCAACTTATCCGTCGCGCTCGAAACTAATCCCACGGGCGGATTATTTTTTCGCTTCTTCCCTTTGTGGTCATACGTTTCAACCGTTAATTCCTTTGAACTCTTTACTCTCGCCATAATATTATCTTATTCTAACTCACTCGTAAGCAACTTCGCCTTCACATTCTGTTTCTCCGGTCTCAATTTTGCAACTCATAAAATCAATACGAAGGCTATTATTGGTGAAATTTATAGTCCTTTGCGAAAGCGTAAAATTAAGCTAAAATTTAACTCATGAGATACTTAATAACAGTGAAGCAATTAATCCACAATGGTGCCATTACGGGTCGCCATAGCGGCAAGTTATTGAGAGAGGCTGTTTGCAAGGAATTGGAACAAGCGGAGAAAGTCGAATTGGATTTTCAAGATATTACCCTATTTACTCAATCTGCCGCAGATGAATTTATTGGAAGATTGACTCGGGAAAAAAGCGAATTGATCGACCGCATCGCTTTTTCACACTGCCAAGCAGAAGTTCAGCATATGCTCGAATGGGCGGCTGAAAATGCAGATTCTGTTATCTATCGGCAAAATGCTTTCGCATAATTAAGCGTTCTTTATTTTCGTCACCTGCTCCTTATGTTCCCCATCCATTGCTTGGGCGAGCATGGAGGTTAGCTCCTTGTAATCCGCCTTACCGAGGGTCTTCTGCTTTTCTTGCCATGATTCGATGGTGGAGACGAGTTTTTGGAGGGTGGAGTGGGTGAGGTTGTAGGTGGATTGGGCGATGAGTCCTGCGCCGGAGAGGAGTCCGGGGATTTTGTGAATGAGCCAGCCAATGGCAGTACCGAGGATGTGGCCGAGTGAAGCAATGATGGGCGCGAAGGCAGGGAAGAAGATGGCGGCTATGGGAAGGAGCAATAAGGCAGCAACAATAAGCGCGATCCAGCCGAGGGATTTTTTGAAGCCGTGCCAGAAGTCGTAGAACGGATTCCACCATTGAGATTCACGCTCGGCTTCGCGGTCAGCGAGGATGGAGTTTTCTTTGTGAATCGCTGTGAGCTTGGCCTCGGTTTCCTGAAGCTTTTTTTGGAGAGATTCTTTTTCGCGGGAAACTTCTGTGAGTTTGGCGTCGAGTTCTGCGAGGGATTCCGCGCCGCGTTGTTTTTCTTTTTCGATCTCGGAAAGTAAATCTGTAACCAGTTGTTGCAGTTTTACGGCTTCTTCGGGTGCGGGAAGCCCGACGATGGAAGCCGTGCGGTCGTTGAAATCGCGGGCGAGATTAACGGGTTGGCTTTCTTCAGCGCGGTCAAGCGCAAGATCAGTCGCGTAAACAAGACCGGAAACTTGCTTATCCTGTTCTTGTCGGTTTTCGATGATCGCCGATTCAGCTTGATTGATGACCAGTTCGGCTCGTTCGATGCGCTCGGAAGGCGTCAAACAACCAATGAGAAGAAATGGGATAATGCAGAGAGGGATGATGATTTTCATGCCCTATCGGCGATGTCAACCGGAAGAGCGTCAAACTCATGGATTATGTTCCCAGTTTGGCCTGAATATCCGCCTGCGCGTTGGCTGCGGTGATATCCGTCAACTCCTGAACAGATGTTCCTTCCGCCGTGCAGGAGCCTTGGACGAGATTGTCGTTGGCGTCGAGCAAATCGAACAGCCACGCGCCGTCCACAAATCCACGCACACGCGCCTGCGCGGCGTTGCCGTAAGATTGAGTAAGATTGAATTTAAACATGATGTTCTCCTTTCAGATTTTCCATTTCCTTAAAATGATGGTCGTTTTCAGGCTCGCGCTGTTCCAGTTAGTCGAATTGATATGAACCTTGTAGTGTCCATCCTTGGCCACGAGCCTATTCGAAATCGTGCAATAAACGTTTGCGCTCGCGCCAATGACCGCTCCGCTCACAATCTGCGAGCCGCCAGCAGTGTAACCGACGTTAATCGTCACCGCGTTGGCCGTGTCGTTTTTAACGATGATCGCGTCGATGAAATAACCCTTTGGAATAATAGGCTGGTCGTTCAGCAACCATCCGTCAGCCGTGTGATTAAGGACGCTTTCAAGACGGCAAGTCTCCGCCAGCAGCAAGTCGGGAACTGACGGTATAGAACCATCAATGTATAAAAGACCGTGATTATCGTAACCGGATAAGTCTCGTTTTTGAACCCCTCCGACGCTGCAATCCAATAAACAAAGGCAGCCGAGAACCTCCAACTTTACGTTTTTAATATAGAACAAGTCATCCGTCGGGCTGTTTGCTCCGATAAATCCTTTCGAGCCTCCCTTGCGGGCAAAGAAGTAAAGCACCTCCGCGTTGTCCATGAAAAAATCAACGGACACGGATTGTTTCGAGCCGACCGTTGTCACTGTCGTAACCGCTTTTTGTGAATAATAACCTTCAGCCGAAACGATAATTCCGTCGAGATAGGTCGTTCCTCCGCTATTGGGAATGTAGAAGTCGAAGCTCAATCGGACGCGCTTGCCGCCTGCGGCAGTGAAATAGCGATAAGCGGCGTGGTAGTTATTAACGTTGTTAGCATAAAAGCGGAGCCAGTCGTCTTCCCCAAGAACACCGTCCTGATTGCCATCAACTGTTCCTCGCAACGCACTCCATCCGTCAACCCCAGCCGAAAAATTACTTGGGTAAGAATAATTACAACCAACGTCCTGATACCTGATGCCTTGCGCCAGTTCATCCAATATCTCCGTCGCCGACATCGCGTAATTGCGAAGAATCGGTTGGTATCCTCTTAGGATGCCGCTCGATTGGCCGCCTTCTATCTTTACGGCAAGAGTCGTCGGAACGATAACGTTCTCCGCCAAAGCAAGCCCGGTCAGCGTTTGCTGCGTTCCCACCGCCGCGCCGTCGCAGTAAAAATTCACCGTCGCGTCATTCGCTCCGCGAATCACAACAACATGAATAATGGACACTCTTCCATCCGCCACAGGCAATGCCGCTGAGCTTGTCGCAGTGATTAATCCCGAACCATCGCCAACGGTTAGCCTCAACTTGGCATCGGAAAGCTTTTCTAGTTTTAAGCCATTGCTGCCGCTCACACAATCAAGCAGCGTGGCCGCGTCCGTCCAATCCACCGCTTGCAACTCCATCTCAAGCGTGAAATCTTTCGTATTCACGTCCAAGCTCGCTGTGTCCGCAACGAGTATTCGGTAATACGGATTGCTGGGAATGTAAATGCCGCCTGCAGCCGCGCGGGCGTTGAGCCTCATTTGGCTTTCCGCCTTGGAAAGAATTTCTTCCAGCTTAGAAGCATAAGCGGATGACATCAGCCCCCTTTGCGAAGCAGTGGCTAATTGAATATCGTCCGTTCCGTTGACATGGTTCGCCGCATGCGCAGTAGGAGTTCGCGTATTAGAAAGTCTCGCATCATCTCCCGCGCAAACCATGCCTGCGCTTGAGCCAACATTCTTGATCGCCGCGTCGCCCAAGTCCGTCACGTCCGCGTGCGTGTGTTGGTGAGCCAAAGGCGTCCGCGCGTCGAAAAACCTCGGATCGGTCAGATCGGCTTTGGCGTCCAAAGCGGATTGCAGGTTACTGACATCGGCAATGTCGATTGCCGTGTCTCCAATCTCAACCCAGTTGGATTCCTGCAAAGGATCGCCGCCGGAAAATAAGTAAGCGCGGCCGTTGTCAGTTTGCTTCACCGCATCGCCTTCTTGGACATTGGCGAGAGCAAGCCGCGCCGCTTGATCCGCGACGACTTGAACGGACGTAATCGCCAGAGGCGGCAACTGCTCGTTTGGAATTTTCCCCGACGCATCCAACGAGGCATAACCGTCGGGTTGACCTTTGTTGGTTTGCAATTCCAACTCTTCGGGCATGGGGTAGTGCAGATTGCTCGATGCGGGAATGCCCTCCGTGCCTTTGTTGACGTCGTTATCCACGCGAACAATGAAAGTCTTTGTTTTGGAAATCACACCGTCCTCGACCCACTCGATCTCGCCCATCAGATTGACGTAGGATTTGTCGTCGGAAGTTTCGGGCGGGTTATGTCCGATCAGCGCGTTGAGTTCGACGGTGTTGAAATTGGGCGCAAACTTATAAACCGCGTCTTCGCCCGTTCCCTCCTTTTCCCAAGAAAGAGCCGAAACGACGTAATCCGCGTCGTATTTGTTAAACTCCTTGAAACCCAGCTTACCCGTCGCGCCTTCGGACAGCTCCACCACTTGGCGGTTGGCGTTCAAAAACTTTACGCCGAACACCGTGGAAACGGCGCGTTTGACGGTAAGCGTCGTGACGGGATTCGGAAATCCGGGGGACTCGACAAGCGAACCCGTATTTAGATCGACGTAAAGAAAGCGCATTCTTTACGAGTCAAGATGTCAACCTCACCAAACGGGTCTGCCGATTTGATTCACCATCCCCGCACCCCAATCGCCGTATCCTTCGGCGGCAACTTGGCAGCCGATCAATTCCGACCACCATTCATCGCCTTCCTGAATTTCAGGACCGTTCTTGTTCCACGTCCTCATGTGAATCGAACCGCCCGAAAGAAACGGCACGCTGATTTCATCATACGTCCAGTAATCGGTATCCCAAAACGTGTGTTCGTTATCCGACGAGTCCTCCTCCGTTTCAGTGTCGCTCGCCCAACCGTCGCCAGTAGTGTATTCGCTGCCGATGTAAAAATGAATCGCCGGATAAAACTTTCCGTCGCTTCTCTGATAAAGCATCGAGTGCGAGCCTTTCCCGTCATAGCCGTCGCTGGAAAGAGGAACGAAGATGCTTAATGCGATGGAAATAAATTCCTCTTCATCATCGTCGGCCGGAATCCCCCCGACGAAAAAACTGTAGCCGTCCGATTGCCATGTGTCGGGATTGAAGTAACCGCCGTAAGCCGAGTCCGTGAAGCGAAGCTGCCCCATGGGTCGCGGCGGCTGATGGTATTGCGCGTTGGCGGCGTAATAGGTCGCGCCGATGTCG
Source organism: bacterium (assembly GCA_043805085.1). Classification (GTDB taxonomy): domain Bacteria; phylum Verrucomicrobiota; class Verrucomicrobiia; order Methylacidiphilales; family Verrucolacustridaceae; genus JAZDII01. The sequence continues at coordinate 7,354 of JAZDII010000048.1, read as the reverse complement.
AAAACCTGATCGAGCGTCCACGTCGCCGTGAACTCGCGGATTTCGCCTTGAGGCTGGCCTGGCGGCGGCGTGGGAATGAACGGAAAATATTTCCAACCATGCCGTTTGTAAGTGCCTGTAATGCGGATTCTGTCGAGCAAGTACCAAATCTTTTTGATGCCGACGAGATCATACCCAATCGGATACCAGTAATGATCGGGTTTAGATGACCTATCAATGACGGCATAAGGCGGCCAGATCGGCGAAGGATAACGAACGTAGCCTTCGTCTTGGCCGTCGCCGCTCCAAAAGAACGGCGGCTTGACGGGATAGCCTTGGCACGCGCTTGCGTTGTCCATCCAAGGCGAAGGCCCGCCGAACTCCGTCGCGGAAAAGTAGTAGGCGTTCGGCAAAATGAGCTGGCCTTCGAGCGGATGCTTCATACGCCGAAAAACCAGCCGCGATTATTCGGCGCGACGGTGCAATACACATTGTGAAACGCCATTTGCGTGATTTCCGTTTTGTAATCGTCTCCGTCCGATGTCACCTTAATATAAGCCAACGCCAAGTGGCTGCTGCCGCTGCTTCCGATTTGCGCGTCTTGATTGTAGCTTCCAACCTGCGTGTCGCCTGATTTCCAGACGACGTTCATCGACAGAATTTCGCCGTAAGCATTCCATTCGACCTTTAGCGTGATGAAACCCTCTCTTTCTCCGCTTCCGGGAATTTCATATTGAACCTCATCCCACACATCCATTGGCGCGCCGTTAAGATAAACGTTGTAGCCTTGGCACGTTCCTCCGCGAGTTTTCACGATTTGAAGATCGGGATGATCGGGGTCGGAATAAGGCAACACTTGCCAAGGATGCGTGATGGTAACAGGCGTTCCGCCGCTTCCGGCGTTGCAGACCAAGACAATACCCTCGCTCGTGCGCTTGAAGTAGCCGTTGACGACTTTCACGACGCGGTTGGCGTTGATCGCCTTCTTCATCGCGTTCATGCGCTCGACCGTAATTTCGTCTTCGATGTGATCCGAAGCTTTGAAATCAAAAAGCAGCAAGCCGTCTTGAAGAAGATTGTCCATTTCCGAATGACGAAAACGCCATTCGCTTTGTTCACTTTGTCAACGAATGCTCATTACTGAAAAACGAAGTCTAATGACCATCGAGACTTCATTCGGCAATTCTTGTTCAATTCTTTTTCTTTAGCATTTTTTTCGCTTTGAATTCCAATTTTTTGATGCTTTCGGCGGAAGGCAGATTTTCTGGCATGGTGCCGCCGATTTCTTTGATGGTTTGTCGCACTTTGGCTCCGACTTCTTTGTGCGCTTGATTAGCTTTGTCTTTGCCTGCGATTTTTTCTCTTCGCAGTTTTTCTTCTGTTTGCGTGGCGCGGAATAAATTTGCGGCGAGTTCGGTGCTTCCCATGTGATCGAGAATTTGCTGACCCTTTTTTAGCCCTTTGCGAACATGAATATCTTGAGCCGTCAATCCGCCGTAAAGACCAGCATAGCCGTGATTCTGAAAAATGGCATAATCTTTGGGTGCGATAACGCCTGCTTGTTGGGCGGCGTCCGCTAATTGAGTGTTGTGTTGCTTCATTTCCGCTCGGAGCAAAAGTCGGCGTTGTTCTTCAATTTCTTGGTCGCTTAGTTCTTGTCTTCGAGTTTGCACAGCGAAGTAGGTTTGCCCCACGGCCACAATTTCCTTGGACGGATCGGCGTTTTGGATGATGAGGTAGCAAGCATAACGCGACATCATGGTGGTTTTGATTGGACGTTGAGCTTTGCTCCCAATCTCAACCATTTCGTTGACATCAACGAAATGGTCTTCCACGCGTTGGCCGCTGTTAAAGCATGCCATGCGAGCTTTTTCGATAACTGCTTCAAAATTGCGATAATCCGTGTAGCCAAGCACTCGAGCAAAATCCCTGCTTGACCAGTATTCATTTCCCGACGCATTCGTGCGGCGGATTTGTTCAAAAGGAGTGATGGCTTGGCTCATGTTATTTCCCTAGGGGATTTTTTATCGCTTTTCTCTTTCATTCAATCTCGTTTTTTATCTCTCTCACTTAAGAATAGATCACCGAATGCCAGCCCTTAGACCCGCTCGCTTTCCACAAGGACTCGACGCGGTACACGCCGCCTTCTTTGGTAAAGCCGCCTGGAACATAGAGCCATTGGCAGCCGGATTTGAGAGCTGGCGGATATCCGGGCGGCGATTGAACGGTGAACGCGCCTGTCAAGAGGCTTGGCATGGAGAACGTGACCCTGCTTTCTCGCCAGACGAATGTTCCCGTTAAATACGTCTGCACTCCCGCAAGGTTGGTGAGCGCGTCGGCTTTGAACGCCTCAAACACCTTCTTGTCGGTATCTTTCCAGAGGATTTTGTCTTCGCCTCCGGCGGCTTCGACGATTTGATCCCACTTGGGATGCGCGTCGATAGGTTCTTCTCCCGCTTCGATGGTGAAGCTGTAGACGGGTTGAGGCAGGTTTTGAACATCGTATTTCATGCCCGCAAATTCGACGGTGATTTCCGCGTAAGGGCCCTTGCGGACAAACGTAATGTTATATGTTGCCTTGAGATGAGTGAAGATGTGGTGCGGATCGTCGGGCTTGGGACACAACCGAATCAGATATTCCCAACGACAGACGTATTTTTGCGTCAGATACGTCACGCCCGTCGAATCGACGCTACCGCTCGCGCCTTCCAACGGCACCAAAACTTCAAGATTGGGAACAGCCTTCATGAAAACTTCAACGCTTCCTTGCTGTTGAGCTTGTCAATGCCTTGAGCGATTTTCTGCTGAACCTTGAGTTGTTCCTGCGCGATGTTTTCCAATCCTCCGACGCCGCCCCCGCCGCCGATTCGCGCCAACGACGAAACGCCGCCCAACATGGGTTGTTTTTTATCGAAGTCTTTGAGTTGGGATTGTATTTCGGCCAACTTCAACTCGCGCTCCAGCTCCTTTTCGTAATCGGCTTGCGGCGTTTTAAGTTGAGAGAGTTCCTTTTCAAGAATAAGCCGTTTTTCCTCCGAAGAAAAACTATCCAACTCTTTTTTGTTAAGTTGCTCCTGCAATCGTTCGACGTTTTGTTGCTTTTGTTCGTTTTTCCTTTTGCTTTCCTCAGCGATTTGATCTCCCAAGCGATAAATCTCTTTCTGATCTTCGACGATTTTATCCTCAATCTTTTTCCTCTCGTCCGGTTCCGCGTTAACCAGTTTTTGTTGAAGCTCGATTTGCTCTTTTTTCAGGGAAGTGATTTGCGCTTCGAGTTCGAATTTCTTGCGCGAATGCTCGGTTTCGAGTTCGGCGAGTTTGGCTTGCAAATGGGAGGTTTCTTCAAGCTCGCGCGCCATCTTTTTGACAGTTGTTTCCGCTTCGCTTGTGTCAATGCCAAGAGCCAGTCGGGACTGCTTGCCGATGTCCACCCACGTCTCGAATGCTACTTGAAGGGTTTGTCCGAGGTTGGCGCTGTAATCCGCGTTGGCCTGTTTCATGATGTCGGCGGCGAGCTTGAACGAGCCTTTGCCGACGAGGGCTTTCCCCGCTTCCGCCAGAGCCAGAACGGACGAGGTTGCGTAGGAAATGTTGTTCTGAAACTGCTTTACCGACGCGTTGAGAACCGCGCCCCAAAACCTCCCGATCTGATACAATATCGCCAGCACGGGAGCCAAGGCCGCCATCGCGGAGTTTTTGATGCTGATGAAGGAGTCATTGAACGCTTCGATTTGTTTGATGGTTTCTTTGCTGACGAGCGAGGTCTTTTGCATCCCATTGGAAACGCTTTCCAAAAAGGGGATGATTTCTCTTCCTGATTTTCCAAACAAAGCCACGGCGACAGCGGTGCGTTTGCCCGCGTCCTCCATCTCCATCATTTTTCGGGCAATGGCTTCGAGCTGTTGTTCGGGAGACGAGGATTGAAGTTCGCGGACGGATAGCCCAAGGGCGTGGAGCGCATTTGCCGTCTTGTCGTTCACTTCAGGAAAAGCGAGTTGACGATTCAAGCGCGAGACGGCGTTGGCAACGAAGTCGATGGATGTTCCCGAAAGCTCGGCATTGTGCGCGAGGATTTGCGGGGAATCGGTCGAGATGCCCGTCTGGACGGACAGTTTGGCGATGCGGTCGAATTTCTCGGCAATCTCATGCAGAAAAGTCGTGATGCCCGCAAAGCCCGCCATTTCCATAAACATGCCGCCCATTTCCTTGGTAAAGTGGCGCGACTGGACGCGAATGGCGTCCAAGCCTGTCATGAAGCCGCTCGTGTCAGCTCCGAATTTGACTCTAACTTCCGACATGGCCTGCCTCTTGAATCGCCTGTTCTTCTTCGGGCGTGATTAAGTCAACGTCCGCGCCTTCTTGCTCCGCCAACGCGACCTGCCACCAGAGAAGTTCGCCGATGGGCATGGCGCGGATTTCTGCGAGGCTTGTGTTCGCGTGACGCGACACCGACGCGGCCAACGCCAACAGAAACGGCGTTTTGATTTTCGGCGAATCGGAGTTGAGTTTTTGCCAGAGCGTGGGAAACGCGCAGTAGTCCCGCAAATACGCGTCGAACTTTTGAATCTCGTCGGAGAGATTCATCTTCAAACACTTTTTCAGCCACCGTTTATCGGGACTGGCTAAACGTTCTTGGACTTTTTCAAACGGCGTTGAGCAGACGAGGACGGCTTGTTGGAGTTGGATGAGGTCGGGGACTTTGCCTTCAATCAACGGCGATTCAATGGCGTGAAGCAGAATCAAATCATTCCAGCAAAAGGGATGAAGCGGCGCGCCTAGAACAATGTGCCCAGGCCGATGGATAAAGGCTTCAAGAAAGTTTTCATCCATTAGGTCAACGTAATCGCTTCAAAGGTTTCTAGGGTGACGGAGATTTTTTTGCTCCCGCCGGGCGTGCCGGAAAGTTTGACGTCCGAGGTGATCAGCCATTTGCCCGTTCCGGGCGAGTCTTCGCTTAAAACCGTCAGCGGTTCGGGAATTTCGGTGCCGCTTTTGAGAACCAACTCCGCACTGATGACATCTCCCTTGTCCCAGCCGAGCAGCACGGCCTCGCGCCCTTCCTCGTCTTTCACCCGCTCCTCGCCCTTAAACTTGGTCGCAGGCTCCCACTTGGTCACGATGTAGCCTGTAATTTTGGGATGCTTGAAAATCTCTACCGATGTCGCGGGTATTTGCGTCGCCATGCTGTTAGCGAGGTGTCAACTATTCGCCTTGGAAAAAGCTCAAAATCGAGTAGCATCAAGTCATGAAATTGGCCGTCAAAGAAGATATCTCCGCGCTCTCGTCTGCCGAAAAGCTGCTTCTCGTCGAAGATTTGTGGGACGAGATTTCTTTGCAGGAAGAAAACATTCAACTGACCAAAGCGCAGAAAGAAGAGTTGGACAAACGCTATAAGGAATACCGCGCCAATCCCCGCAAAGGCAAAAGCTGGGCGGAAGTGAAAAAGAATATCCTTAAGCTCGCTTGAAATACTCTCTCATCATCCATCCGCGCGCCGAAGCGGATTTAGCTAAAACCTTTTTATGGTATGAAAGCAAAGGCGTCGGTCTTGGCTCACAGTTTATTTATAACGTCGAAGCCGCCGTCGCCTTTATCTCCCGCCATCCGTTGGCTCTTCGCAAGTATTACAAAGAATACCGCCGCGCGCTTGTTCGCCGTTTCCCTTACGGTGTGTTTTACGTCGTGGATGAAGCACAAATTTCCATTCTTTCCGTCATGCATCTCGCGCAAAATCCAGAACAGATATTTGAAATTCTCGGAGAATAAATTTACCCATCCTCCGGGCACGCGGTAACCAAATACTTGAGTTCCGTGACGGCATGCCTGTCTTGTTCGGACGCGGAAATGTCCGTCAGATAATAGCCCGAAAGAAGATAGCCTTGGACAAGGCGTTTATCATCGCCAACTGGAGGCTTATTGATGAACGCTTTGGCGTTCTCGTCGTCGGCGAGTTTGTCTTGGATGAAGGAAACGCGAGATTGATGAACGCGGAGAGTTTCGTCATCGGTTTGGGTTTCCAAGTGAACGATGAGTTCCACTTCAAAAACGAAACATCCCGGCACAAGTTCCTTGGGATTGTTCGCCGCGCAAACGATGCACGGCAGCGTGACGTTTCCCGCTTCGAGTCCTTCCAAAATCACGCAGGAAAGCAATTCTGGCGTGGTCTGAAAACTCCGCAGATAAGCGGCAAAAACGGCCTCGGTTTTGTGAAGGATGCTGTTCATCTGAGTAAGAAATTCAAACGCCTTGCGCTCACTTGAGCCGCCTTGTCAATTCGCTCCAGAAGTTTGAAGACGCGCTCGTCGGTTGCGCCTTGCATTCCCGATTGTGAAAGCACGCGCGAAGTGTAATCAATCGCGTTGATCAAAATGAAATGAGGATCATTTCGCTGCGCGGAACGATCCACCACGATGCTCGGCGCTTGATTCTTTCTCGCCCAAGCTGGAATGCCGCGCGTGCCGCCCAACACCTTCGCGCAACTTGCCCAGCCCGATTTGGCAAAACCGACAAGCTTGAGTTTTTTGAGAATGTAGGCTTCCAGCTTCTTTTCATCGGCGACGATTTGAGATTTATCCCTGCCTTTGATTTTGCCTTGAACAAATCTTTCCTTGTGAAACGCGGCATCCAATTCCCCGACCGGAATCGCGATCCCGAACCGCTTCAAAATCTTCTCGGCTTCGGCGTATTGCTTGTTGCGGATGCATTTCATCACCGCTTTAGCGGCATTCCGCGAGGTCTTTCCGACTTCATTCCAAACCCAGCCCGCCGTCGCATAGACTTTATGAATATCGCGGCGAACCGCCGTCTCGCCTTTTTCCTTGGCTGTTTGATCAAGTCCAAACGGCTGGGTGTATTTGGCCAGCGCAACGCAAAAAAGCCTCGCTTCCTGTTTGAGAATATCTCGAACGTCCTTGTTCGTTAAAATCGCCAATTCCGCAAGGGATCGTTGCAAACGCGAATCATCGACTTTGACCTGAATCATTTGTTCATCGTCTCCAAGTCAAGTTCGAGCGTCACGGGACCCGATGTGATTCCTACAACGCGATAAGCTTTTTCTTGGTAAACAAGAACAGAGCCAATGATCGGCATGACGATTATTTCGCTTCGTTGGATGGTCGCTTTCAGAACGGGTTCTTCCAAAAAACCGCCGACTTGATTGGATTCTTGTGTTTTGATTTCGGAAACGAAGGCGCGGTAAGAGCGGTTGTCCAAAAGAATAGATTCAGAAAAAATATCCTGAAGCTCGTCAACGGCATCGTTGAGATCGGATTTTAAATCCGCGTCCATTATTCTTCGGTGCGTTTGATTTTTGCAACAGGCGCGGGTTCAAACTTCTTGCGCTTGATGCGCCCTCTCGAAGAATCCAAAACATGCA
>JAZDII010000047.1:0-13676 GCA_043805085.1 bacterium | reverse complement strand
TGTCGTCGGGCTTTATTTCAAACACCTCGGGCGGCTTGTGTTGACGTTGATTCCGTTGGCTGTCGGCGTGGCGTGGACGCTGGGTGTGATGGGGTTTTTTGGCATCAAATTTAATCCGGCCAACATTATCACCTTGCCTTTGGTCATCGGCATTGGCGTGGCTTACGGCGTGTACATTGTGGATCGTTATTTGGAGGAGGGGCGCGTGCATCTTTTCGGAGCAAGCACGGGGAAAGCGGTTTTACTTTCCGCCTTAACAACGATTTTCGGTTTTGCCGTGATGATGATAGGGCGTCATCGCGGCATGGTGAGTTTGGGTTTGGTGATGACCATTGGCATCAGCTTTTGCTTCATCACCAGCGCGTGGATTTTACCGCCGCTCTTGGCTCTCGTGGGGAGCCGGAAAAATCGTTCGTCGGACAAAAAGTAACCGCCGCTTATCCCATCAATTCGCGCGCAAGAGCGACGAGCTTTTGCGTCGTGAAAGGTTTGCCGAGGTATTTTTCAGCGCGCGGGGTGAGCTTGTCTTCCTCGCCCGGCTTCACCATGCCTGTGATAAACACCACGGGCGCGTCTTTATTGAGAGCAGACTCGCGGATTTTGAGGAGAATATCGCCGCCGTTGATGTCTGGTAAAATGATGTCCAAAAGAATCAGCGCCATTTTCTTGTTGTGAATTTCGTAAAGGGCTTCTTTGCCCGACAGGACAGTGATGACGTTAAAACCTTCCGGCTCGAGAGCAAAGCGGACGAGGTCGCCGATTTGTTTGTCGTCATCCACGACGAGAACGCGGCGCTTGGCGGGCATGTCTGATTCTACATGGAGAGATTCGAGGATTTTTTTGAAAGCTTCTTCATCGCGGGAGCTGTGACGGATTATTTCCATCTGTTCATTCGTCAAATCCATAACGTGTGAACACTACCAACGAATCAACCCCGCACAACTTAGAATTTCAGATTTAGCGTTGGACGGAAATAAAACGCGGGTTGACGTAAATGCGGTAAGTGGGAGAAATCCAAACTTCAGGCCAATTTTTGATCATCTCATAGACTTGAACAACATTGGGTTGGTGAAGAGACCAGATGACGTCAATATCGCCGATCACAGCGAACTTGGCTTCTTGGGGATTAAGAGAGTAAAGGAAGCGTTCGTGCGGCACGCCGCGTTCAAACATGAACGTTGGGTAGCCAAGCCACGCCGTCGTTTGGAGCCAGTCGCCGGTTTTGCAATGAAGCAGCCACGCGATGTTGGTGTTGGCGATGACGAAATCATCCGGTTGAACGCGCTCGTTAATCCAAGCGGCGGCGGCTTCCACGTTGGCGATGTTTTGCGTCGTCCACGGTTGATTGCGGGGTCTTAAACCGCCGCGCCAGATTGGCGACAGATGTCCTATAGGAACCAATAAAATAGTGGCAAGACAGACAGCCCACAGAAGGCGAAAACGGGAGCGGATACAGCGTCGCAAAAAAGAAAAAGCGATAGAAAGAAGGACGCCCCAACATAGAGCGAGCAACGGCAAAAGAATAACGGCTTGATAATAAAAAATTGTTAAATTAGCGCGGTTGGCAATTAAAAGGATGGTGATGACCAACGCGCCGATGCCGATGGGGAATGAACGCCGCCGCCATAAAGCGCAAACCGCGCCGGCGTAAGCGCCGATGTGAAACCAATCTTGAGAGACGAAGCGGATGAAATTAAGGGGCAGGCCGATCATATAAGAACGGGTGTCCGCGGCGTATTTGTTGAAAACGGCGTCTTGGAGGTCGCTAATAACCCATTGGGGAAAAAGGATGAAGTAAGCAAGAAAAACGCCGCATAGCCAAAGGAAAGGGAGAAGGCCAATCCAAAACCACGACGCGGGGCGTCGCAGGCGGGAAAGAAAAGAAACCGCCGCGCCATGCATAGCTAACGGATAACTCGCTGTGGCAAGGAGCAGCCCCGCGCCAGCCTTGAGATCGTTGATTCTCGTCGCCGGTCGGCACAAATAAAGCGTCATCAGTGTGAACCCGAACGCCACGCCGTTATGCGGGAAAACGGAGCGGAAATGGATGAGCGATTGCTCGTAGCCGAGAAAAAGCAACGCCGCCGCCAGAGCGCACGCCGCCCCTAAAATGCGTTTGCCCAACAGGTAGATGGCAAGGGAGCAGCCCAAGGCCAGCAAGGTGTTGAAAAACCGCGCGCCAACAATGTCTCCTTGAAACAACACGGTGAAAAAACCAACCAGCGCGGAATAAAGCGGCTGGCTTGGGTAGCTTTGAAAAACAAACGTGTGGGTGAGGGCGTGAACGGCGGATTGGCCGTGAACAAGAGCGCGCCCGATCAAAAACGCCGATGTTTCGTCGCCATACCACGTCGGACAGACGCGAAGATGCGGTAGATAAAGCAACGCCCAGAAAAGGGAAACCAGTGATAGCGGCCCCCACGTTCTCACTTGGCGAATACTCACGCTCGGAGAGTAAAAGGGCTAAAGCAGGTGTAAAGGGACTTTTAAGGAGCTGTTCCTTTGACGCGCACAACTTCGTCGTTCTTCGGCATGAAAATAGGGCGGGCGGTGGCTTCAACGGGCCTAGACTGATCGGGGCGTTTTTTGACTTGCATGTCAAAAGCGACTTTTTTGCCATCTCGTTCCACGAGGACGGCGACTTTTTCACCGACTTTGGAAAAGAACGCCGCGTCCAGAACGTCGCTGGGTTGGCTAATCTCTCGCTGTCCTATTTTCAGCACGCGGTCGCCCGTCGTGATGCCGCTTCCAACGGCTGGCGCGCCTTCAAAAAGTTGAGACACGCGCACGATACCGCCTTGCTTGGCTTTGGCTTCTTCCTGCATGACGCCGACGCCGACCCAACCGTGCTGCGCTTCGCCGTATTTGGCGATGTCGGCGATGATTTTAGAAGCGGAATTGCTCGGCAAGGCGTAACAGCCCTTGCCCTCGTCAATGGCCATGACCATGAGGCCGACGACTTTGCCTTGGGAATTCAGCAGCGGCCCGCCGATTTGACCGGGGCTGACGGCGATGTTGGCGCGAATATGAGTCGTCGCAAAAAAGCGGTTGAGATACTGCACGTCAAAGCCTGAAACAATGCCAAACGCGGGCGCGGCGGGCAGGTTGTAAGGATAGGCAACGCTGATGATGCTCGACGCGGTTTTTAATTCGTCCGAGTTGCCGAGCGACAGGAAGGGAGTGTTCTTGGCTTCGATGCGGAGGAGGGCGACGCCGCTGCGGAAATCGCGGCTGACGACTAAAGCGGGGATTTCGCGTTTCTGATATTCCACCCACGCTTTATAAGCGTCGCGGATGATGGAAACGGAGGTGAGAATCGTGCCTTTGGAATCAATGAAAAAACCAGTTCCCGCCAAAGGTTCGAGCTTGTCTATGGAGCGGATTTTTACAACCGCAGGCGCGGTTTTTTCAAAGACTTTGCCGACTTCCGCTGTGACGGCGTCCAGCGCGCTTTCTCCGTAAAGAACAAGAGGGCAAGCCAAAGCCAATCCGACTAAGGCCAACCCCAGCGTCCAGCGCAGGGAGGAGTTAGAAAGTGAGGGACGTTTCATAGGGCGCGACGGTTTCGCCTGTCGCATAACGGGGCGAAGAGAGATCGTGCTCTGAAACAGAAACCTTCCTTTGCAGTTCCGGTTGCTGGCGGGAAGGGTCGGCGTAAGCGTAGTTCACGGCAGCGTTAATGACTTGATGGCGTTTAGGGGAGAACCCTTCCAGCACACGATCGCCTTGCGCAAAAGAAGAACCGCTTCCGTGAGGTTGAGAAATCAAGATGACGCCGGCAATGGCGAAAGAAGCAACGGTTGCCCCGCACAAAGCCACGGAACGCGGAACGGAAGACAGCCAGTCAAACCACCTCAACCAAAATGCCCACAAACGTTCCGAGGGCTGGGCAAGGATTTCCGCGCGTTGGTAGCGGTGAAATTCTTCGAGAAAATGCTCAAAATACTCTGGGCCGGGAGACTCCAGTTTTTTCAGCTTCAGCAGGTCAGAAATGTTTTTTTGGTTCATATCATTTTAAATAAGAAGCCAGCCCTTTTTGTAGCTGCTTATGCGCATAATGCAACCTCGACCGCACTGTTCCCTCGGAACAATTCATAATGCGGCCAATGTCTCCATGCGAAAGCCCTTCAATGTCATATAAAATAACCACAGCTCTATGTTCATCAGACAGTTTCTGCAGGGATTCGTTCAATTTAATTTGCAATTCCTTCAATTCCGTCTGCCTTTCAGGGTCAACTAAAGAAGAGGCGTCGAGAAACTCTTTTTGAATGGCGTCTTCAAGTTGGATATCGTTCAGGCTGAAGTCGTTTTTATTTTTTTTGCGCTTCTGTAAAAGGTTCAACGCCCGGTTCATGGCAATGCGGTAAATCCATGTGTAAAAAGAGGCTTGGCCCTTAAACGAAGGCAGGCTGCGGAAGGCTTTGTCAAAAGATTCCATCAATAAGTCATTGGTGTCCTCATGGTTAGACGTCATGTTGTAGATGACGCCGTAAAGACGCTCTTTATAGCGGAGGACAAGATGGTCAAAAGCTGCGATGTCGCCTGCAAGAACGCTTGCCATCAACTCTTCATCAGAGCAAGTCTCCGCGGACTTCATGGGACAGTATGGTAGCGCAAGTCAAGCGAAGGGGAAAGGCTATATTTGGCCAAAACTTTTCCCCATGTGCTGTTTGAGAGTTTCAGCGATGTTTTTCAAGGCTGATTGGTGGGGCGTTTTCGGCAAGCTTTTTAGGCCGCGTTGCGCGCGATCGAGACATTCCCGCGCCTTGCGCGCGGCAAAGAGGTGTCCGCCGTAGTGAACGATTTTGGCGGCAAGCGCGCGGCGGCTGGATTCGTCTTTCTGTAAAATCAGCCCGGTTATGGTGTCCCGTTCCGCATTGCGGGCTTGTTGGAGAACGTGAATCAAAGGCAGGGTGAGCTTGCCCTTAGCTAAATCCGTTCCCAGCGTTTTTCCGGCGGTTTGTTCCGCGCCGAACCAGTCGAGGCAGTCATCATAAATCTGGTAAGCCACGCCGAATTCCTGCCCGTATGCGCGGCACGCCTGCGTGCAGGCTTCCGGCGCATGGTTCATCGAGGAAGCCAGTTCGGTCGCCACGCGGAACAGAGCGGCAGTTTTCATGCTGATGATGCGGAAATAGTCGGCGACGGAAAGTTGGAGATCGAACCGCCGTTGCGTTTGCATGATTTCGCCGGAGCAAACTTCCACCGCGGCATCGGCGATTTTTTTCGACGTTTCCTTGCCCGGCAATCGCGCGCCCAGCTTAAGCGCGTGGGCAAAGAGGCAGTCGCCCAACAGCACGGCTAGCTCCGGCCCCCACTTGGCATGGCAAGTGGGCTTGGCGCGGCGGGCGAGCGCGCCGTCTAAAATATCATCGTGCGCCAGCGTGGCGAGGTGCACCAATTCGATAGTCGTTGCTAAATGATGATGGCAATCTCGCAAACCGCCCGTCGCGCCGCCGCACAACAAGCACAGCGCGGGGCGCAACCGCTTGCCGTGGCTCTCTACGGCGTATTCGACGTAGCCTTTGACGGACGGGTCAAAAAATTCCGCTTGCTGGATAAGTTGCGTTTCCGTTTGCGCCAGCTCGGCGCGGATGATTTTCCAGTGCGACGAGAAATTCAGCTTGGCGGCGAGTTGAGGCAAAGGGCGCTGGCCGTTCCGTTTTACGTTGAGTCTCACAGGTTCTCCAAAATAAAAATCTTCGCGTCCCTTGTCAACGGCGCAAGGGATGCGGATTTCGCTTTCGTCGCCGCAGACGCGCTGATAAAATAACCAAGCCTGCTTTTTGCGGGCGCATGCTTGGCCCTATCGTCTAGTGGTTAGGACACAGCCCTCTCAAGGCTGACGCACGGGTTCGAACCCCGTTAGGGTCATAAGGTTTGTAAAGAGAATAACTATGAGCATTTTAAGCCTGAATCTAGGCCAGGCAAGATGTCGCTTTTACCGAGTTGAATTATTTGTTCGGCACGTAAGTCGTCCTTTTTTCCCTGCAACTTTTCTCGTATAGAAATTAAAAGCTCCCTTGGATCTTCGGATGTTGGACGACATAAACAGTTTGATAGTTCACAAACAATATCCGCTGGCAGCCATAAGGTAAGCTCCCATGCCAATTCAAAGAATTTTTCGTCCGGTCTAAAGAAATCACTATAGTAACGCATTGCTAGCAGTTTAGCCACACGAGCGGCTTGCTCCTGCTTCTTCATCTCGAATCGGAACTCTTCCAATTGGCGGTCGTGTTCGTGTTCGATATCGCTTAATTTGCGATCATATTCATGCTTAATGCTGTTTGAAAGGCGCGTGATCATCCAATTTGAAACCAAAAATGAAAGTGTGGTTGATAACACACTCACTAGACCTATGTCGAAAGACGTTAAAGCCACGTATACATTTATAGTAAAAATACTAATGTTTCATAGAGAAATTGTAGAAGACGTGGTTAAAAAAACACCTCTCCGCCGTTGCCGCGCGTTTTCTTTGCTGGAGTTGATGGCGGTGATGGCCGTTGCCGCCGTTTTGCTGTCTCTTGCCGCGCCGCTTGTTTTGCCGAAGCAGACGACGTTGCGTCAAGAGGCGGAGCGGTTCGCCTCTGCGCTGAAGACGGCGCGGCAGTATGCCGTCACTCATGGCGCGAGGACGCGGTTGGTGTTTGCGGACGAGGAATTGAGCGCGGCGACGGATGGCAAGCTTAAGCCGTTTCAAGCTTACGGGCTTTACGCCTTTTATATTCCACAAAAACCCGACGCGCCTGACGCCTCTGCGGCGAGCGGCGGGCTGTGGTTCATTACGCCGCCGGAGTTTGTCGGCCAGTGGACGCCGTTGCCTGCGTGCCGCGATTGGCGGCGTTTGCCGGAGGGGATGACACTCGAATGCCCGATGTTTCAGCAAGCGCGGGATGAGGCGGGTTTGAGGAAATTGTTTTTTAACCCGTCGAATGTTTGGACTGAAGCGGTCGGAGATTTTTTATCGTCGGCGCATGGCGCATCTGTTTTCCCGTTGAACTATTGGCAGACGCCGTATCCGTTGGCGTTTTCTTTGACGACGTCGAGCAGACCGCCGTCGGACGCTCCCGCCGCGTGGCCAAGCGACTTCCCTTACACTTATTTTGAAGTGGGTTCGAGCAAAGTCGGCCAAGCGGAAGACGCGGTCAACGGCGGAAGCGGTAGAAAATTTTTTAATCTTTGCGGGGTGGAATTTGATCCTGACGGACAGCCTGTTTTTGCGGAAAATGCGCCGCTTGTTTTTCGGTTTTCCGCCGTTCCCTCATCGGATTGCTGCTTTGAGGTTTCGCTCGACAAAACAACAGGCGCGGTGAGTTTAAAGAAAAGCGAATAATGACAAAATCCGGATTTGTTTTGATGGAAGCCGCGTTGGCGTTGGCGATTGCCGTATTTTGTTTGTTCATTTTGACAGCGTTGCTTGCAGTCGGAGTGAAGGCGAACCGGGATAGTCGGCTGGCTTCTGCTTCCGCTCTGGTGGCCGATTCCATTCGCATGAAACTTTTGACCGACGCGGACTGGCCTGCGCCGCAAATCCAATCTTTAGGAAAAAATTGGAGCGCGAATTTTTATTACGACGCCAATGGCAATTCCACGACCGAGAAACAAGCCGCTTTGCGCGCTGAACTTTCTTTTCTCGATTCGAGCGGCCTTGCTTATGCTTCCAAGCGGTTGGACGGCGTGAGGCTGCGCCTTTATGAAACGGCGGGCGATCGGCTCATGACGGAATTTTTCACCCAACGCGCCCACTCGCGCCCGCGCCCATGAGAACGCCAAGGCATCGTCGGGGTTTTACGTTGATAGAAGTCCTCGCCGCCACGGCGTTGCTGGCTGTTTTGATCGTTCTTTTGGCAAAGACGTTTGACGCTTTTTACAGAGCCATGTCGTCGAGTCAAACTGCCTCAAGCGCGAGCGACGATGTTAGCGCGGCGGCGATTTTGATGGGAAAAGAAATGAGCTGCGCCGTCGTCCGAACGAATACGCGCCGCTTTCTTAACTTGCGCGTGAGCGAGGATGGAGGCGGCGTGAAGATTTATTTTTGCGCGCCGGAAGAAAGCGGCAATGCGCCTGCGGAGATGAATTTTGTCCGCCATGTTTGCTATTTTTGGGATCGGGCGTCGTCGGGCATCTACCGTGCCGTTTGCACCAATAGCGCGACGGCGGCAAATCCGGAGCGTTTGGAAAAGATGACGCTGGCTTATCAATCCGCAGGCGATCCGTATGCGTGGACAACGAGCGCGGAGATGCGACAGGCCATGAGCCAAGCCGCGCAAAACGCGCCTCTGGTGAGCGGCGTGGAAAAATTTCAGGCGATGCTTTACGCGCGTTTGCCCGTGAACGAAAACGCGCCGGACGCGGTTAATCAGTGGAACGATGCCGTGCAACTGCCGCGCTGTTTACGCATTTGTTTTGAAGCGGCGACCGCCGCAAGCGCGCCAAATCAGTCGAACCACTCTTTCTCTATCCCCGTTTATTTTCCTCATTATGGAGCGAATAGTCATGAGGATTACTAGAATCAGGGCGCAGCGCGGCGCGGCGTTGGTTGCCGTGCTTTCGCTCATCGCCGTGTTGACCGCGTTGCTCGCGGCTTACTTTGCGTTGACGGAGCAAAGTTACACGCGCGCCGCCGGTTCTTCAGAAAACACGCGAAGCCGATGGATACTCGAAGCGGCGGCGCAAGAGGCATTGGCGAAAATCATGGACGGCGGCGAGCTGGACGATCCGCTTGCGGCGAAAAACGCTTCTTGGAAAAGCGAGGACGGAGGCGTTCGCGCTCCGGCGCACATGACGGTTTGTCCGGGCCTGATGTCCGTTCGCTGCTTCAACCGCTCGCCTCGTTCGCCAAGCGACGGCAATCCGTTTGATTCCTCGGCCAATCCGCGTTTGATTCCTTTGTTCTCTTACGCCGCGCCGACTGCCGACACTCCCGCGTACTTCAACATCAACACCCTTCAAAATCCTTTTCATCCGGGCGAGTTTTATTTGTCCGGCTATCCTGAAGCATCCGGCGCGGACGATCCTGTTTCGGTTCAGTGGATGCCCGTCGGCAAAGACCCCGCGCTGCCTCCTTCCGCCAGCAACCCTCTCGCGGGGCGATACGCCTACTGGGTGGACGTGGAAAATTCCAAAATCAATCTTCACGCCGCTTTTTGTTCTTGGGATGAGGCGATTCTTCCAACGGGTGTGAACGCTTTTTCTTGGTGGTTGGTGTGGAATAAAACCGCCGCGCCGCGCGCCGCCGACAATTCCATCGTCAACTGGAACGCGCTGATGAACGTCCAACGTTATGCGTCAGCCAACCAGCGCGTGAAAGAAGTGATGGAAGATTGGACGAACCAAAGAGACAAAGGCGCAGCGTTGTCGTTTAATTTTTGGCCGGAGATTTATTCCTTGCTCGATCCGTCCGATTCCAGAACCGCGCTCGCCGTCATGCGTAAAATCCTCGGCTCGTCCGCGACTCTGTATGGAAGAGACGAGGAACGCGATCCGTTGGGGCGCGCGAAAATAGACCTCGTCGCTTTTCAAAAACAAGGCGTGGAAGGCTCTTTATGGAATGATTTGATGCGGCGGTTAAAAGACGACGGTTATCACAAAGCTTATGAACCCAACGCTGCTGTGAACAACGGCGCGGCATGCAGCTTGGTTCAGGCGTTGAGCGTCTTTTCCAAAACGAACGAAGCCGCGGGGGAACTGGCCGTCAAACAAATGCTCGTCAACATCGTCGAATACGCCAAGCCGCCCGACCAGCCGCCTTACATGAGCGAGGCGGAAGGAATCATCGCCGCGAAATCTGTTCCTTACATTGCCGAAGTCGCCATGCGGGCGCGCAGCGCGCTTTGGTTGTTAAAGCCGGAAGACCGCGCGGTGGATCGGTTCTTGGATCAAAATGAAAAATTAAGAACAGACATTCTCACAGGTTGGACGCCAGACGGACAGCGTTTCACTCGCGCGCCGGAATGGTTTTTAACGCACGTTGTGGCGGACATGGCTTTTGCCTTTGCCAATCCGAATCCTTATCAAGAACGCCCCTTTGATGGTGTATTGATTCTCGATTACGAATGGGATGCTTCCTGCAGGTTGGAATGGAGGAACAGAGCTAACGAAACGGCAGTCAAAGGCTCTTACCAAACCGTTTTTTCAGATCATCAATGGGAAGCCAACGGCGATGCGGCTTATTTCTATACGGGTATTCTTCCCGGGAGCAGTTTGGAAAGCGTCCCTGACGCTTTTCGTTTAAAGGAATGGAAAATTCAAAAAAATGGAAAGACGTTTCACCAAGTCCCGTTCTCTTATCCCCGTCAGCGCAATGATCCGCGGGATTGGTGCGCCATGGCGCAAAAAACGGCCAATGCCGGTCAAACGAATGACGATGAATCTTTGTGTTCTTTTCAAACGAACGGCGCGGCTGTGGGATGGTTTGCGTTGGATACAGCGAAAAGCGCCGATAATGTCATTTACATTGGCAGCCCTCATTCTTGCGACAGCAAGGTGATCAAAGCTCTGATCCGTTCCGTCAAAAACGCGGAAAACAGCGATACGGCTGCGCGCAAGGCGTCCGTTGTCGAGCGCGTTTTTTGCTTGGATCCGACGTTGGGGCATCGCACGGGAAACACGGACTTAAAGACGAGCGACGGCAGGATAGGGCATTTTTACGGCGCGTTGGGTCATCCGTGGCGGCGTTGCTCGCCGGCGGTTTATTCGCAAGGAGCGGGAACGTTGACTTCTTCTTTTCAAGATGCGCGCGTTCGGGACAATTTTGCGCAAACGCCTTCTCGAACCGGTTTGCAGGCGGAAAAATTATTCGTCAAAGGCGAGGGCGGCGACGTTGAAGTAGATAAAGAAGTTAACGGGTTCAAATTGCAAAAAAGCTCTGTTAAAGGATGGAAACTTTTTCGCAGCGCGCCGCGCGGGGAGGCGATGACCTCTCTTGGCGAACTTGGCCTCGTTCATTCCGGTTTATTGCAAAGGCCCATTCCGCTTGTTCCGAGCGGGAAAGAGCAGGAAAATTGCCTTGATGCGCCTTGCAACGGCCCGCCCCTGCGCATGCTCTTGGATATTTTCACGCCCGGCGCTTATCGCAACAACCGCACGGGGAAAGCATATAGCCTTGTCGAATGGCGCGACCAGCCGCCTAACATTTATCAGGCCAACAGCCCGTCCAACCCGCGCCGAGGCGTGTGGAACGTGAACACGCTTGTCGCCAGCCTTGATCCTTCAAACGGCGGTCTCGTGTTGCGCGACCGATTCCAGCACGGCTTTGACCTTTGGTTGAAATCTGTTGGTGGCAGCCGCACGGCGGACACCAACGCCGTTCCCGCTTTGACTCATTTCAACAGCGAAGCGAACGTTGTGTTTCCTGATAATATCGGCCCGCTCGGCCCAAGCCTCATCGCTAATCAAATCACCACCTCCGCCAACGCTTTTACCATTTATGCCGTCGCGCAACTCGTCCGCGACACAGGCAAGCAGACAGGCCGCATGGACGCCGGAGATCAAATTGTATCCGAACAATGGGCGCAGATCGTCGTGCAGAAAATCCAAGACACTTCCCAAAGCGATCCCGACACCGGTGCGCCTTTTCGGAACGATTACCGCATCCTTTCCTACCGCGTGTTGAACAATAGCAGGTGAAGGATTTTCTTTTACTTCTTTTTCGGAAACGGTAAAAGGGAAGGCTTTGCCCATTTAGCCTCGGTAGCTCAACCCCGATAAAGATCGGGGGGACTAATAGAGCAGCCCCGACGTAGTCGGGGTTGGTTCTAGGTTCGAGCTAACGAGGGCAAAAAACGCCTCGGTAGCTCAATGGTAGAGCAGTTGACTCTTAATCAATTGGTTGTAGGTTCGAGTCCTACCCGGGGCAGTTCTTTTGCTTTAAATACAAACAGTGTTTAGATGGCCGTGGAAACTTTAAAGGCTGTCTTGTTTAACAAGAAAAATAAGTAAGGTAAAAGTTACAAAAGATGCAGCAGATGGATTCCTTAGGTTTTAATGATAATTTGCATTGGATGAACCTTACACATCCCAACAACAATCCCCAAAATTTGCATAACAGCGCATTTCAAGTAAGATGTAATTGCCATCGAGAATTAAGTAATTACCTTTTTTCATATGTTAACGCTGTAAAGTTGCTTTATCATCCTATTGCTTGCGAAAGCGTGCCCGTCAATACTGTTGCAGCACCAGTAATTTTTCTGATGCGTCATTCAATGGAACTTGGATATAAATATACTCTAAGGGAACTCCACAAACTTGATTGCTCAACATATGATCATAAAAAATATAAGACACATAAACTTTCCAATCTTCACAATTACCTCAAACCGTTAGCTTTGAGGGTGTTTGAGACTCAAGCACCGTCTCTTATAGATGATTTTAATTCTGATTGGAAAAATACAGAACTGGGTATGCAACAATTTGAAGCACTCGATGCCGAATCTTTTATATTTCGTTATCCCTTTGATAATGAGGGACGCGAGTTCTTTGCTTGGGATACTGGAAACATCAATCTCAAGGAGCTGAAGGATGTTTACGATAAAGCTATGCTTCTTCTAGAGCATCTTATTGATGTAATTAATCCATTATGAACCATCCTTTAAAAAAAGAACCGGTGACGCGGACGCCTGTGCGGATTTATTTTTTCGACACGGACGCGGCGGGTGTGACGCATAATGTGGCTTATTTGCGGTTGATTGAGTTGGCGCGCTCGCATTTTGCGGAGGCTCTGGGCTGGCCGTTGCGCGAGATGCTTGCGGATAATTGCCCCGTGGTGGCGCGCACGGAGATTGATTATCTCAAGCCGGCGCGTTTGGGGGATGAGTTGGAGATTAAGGCGGAGTTGAAGGGGATGGAGAAGGTGCGTTTTTATATCGCTTTTGAGGTGACGCGACCGGCGGATGACGCGGTGATTTGCCGCGCGGTTCAGACGATGGTGACAGTGGATTTACAGACAGGCCGCCCTAAGCCTCTGCGCCAAGATTGGCGCGAACGCTGGCCTCATCTGGTGAGGAGTTAACGTGTTGGGACAACGCCCCGCTTCTATAAACCAAGATTTACATGAATGCCTAACATGGGTAGGATTCTGTTGTGACACGCCGCGTTATTTATCCGGGAAGTTTTGACCCTATCACCAATGGCCACATTGATGTGGTCAAGCGCGCGCTTTCGTTGTTTGACGAGGTGATCATCGCCGTCGCGCCGAACCGGGAAAAAAATCCTCTTTTTACCAAAGAAGAACGGGTTGCGTTGGTCAAGGAAACTGTCGCGGGTTTGGCGGATGAAAAAAAATTGCGCGTGGTGGAGTTCGACGGTTTGCTGGTGCGCTTTGCTGTGGAGCAAAAGGCGTGCGCGGTGGTGCGGGGGTTAAGGGCGGTGTCGGACTTTGAGTTCGAGTTTCAGTTGGCTCTGACGAACCGCAAGCTGGAGCCGAAAATCGAAACCATTTTTCTGATGCCCAAGGAAAATTACGTTTATTTAAGTTCTCATATCGTGAAGGAAATTGTGAGTTTGAACGGTAACATCGGTTGTTTTGTGCCGTCTTGCGTGGAAACGGCTCTGCGGAAGAAATTTTTTCCGGCATGATTATTCAACTCAAGGATATTCCTCCCGACGGCGTTTTGCTGGAGGGTTCGTTGCCAACATCGGACTATGATTTGCCTTTGGCGGATTATAAGGAGTGGAAG
>JAZDII010000046.1:0-13056 GCA_043805085.1 bacterium | reverse complement strand
CATTCCGAAGTTGTCGTGGTGACGCGGGACAGGGAGCGTTTGTTCTGCAAGATTGCCGGAAGCTTCGCCATGACCGGCCTTAACATTCTAAGCGCGGACGTTTTCACGCGCGGCGACAACCTCGTCATTGACACCTTCCGCGTTTGCACAGACCGCTATGAGGCTGCCACCAACGCGTTGGATAGAAAAAATTTTAAAAAGACGATCGCTCAAAGCTTCCAAGATGAAAATTTCAACTTGCGCGACGCTCTTCAGCAAAAACAAGAAAAAATCATCGCGCCCGTCGAGGACGCGGAATTTCCCACGCGCCTCACGTTGGACAATGAAACTTCCCGCGAGCACACGCTGTTGCACATTCAAACTCCCGACCGCATCGGCTTGTTGTACGATATCACGTCTTGTTTTGCGGACTTGAACATCGTCATCGCCCACTCGCGCATCACGACGGAAAAAGGCGCGGCGCTGGACACGTTTTATTTGACATTGCCGCAAATCGGAAAAATCGTTGACCCCGCTTTGCAGGAAAAACTGCTTCAAGCTTTGAGGGGGGCTATCGCTCTTCAAAAATGAAAACCTTCGCGCCGCTCGACATCCAGCTCTTATTGCATCCCAAAAAATCTTTGCAATGGATACTCAAAACCGCCGTTCACATCACGCGCGCTCGAAGCGGCTCTATTCTCTTGGTCAATCCCAACACCGGTTTGCTTGAAATTGAAGCCACGCACGGGCGCGAATCCGCCGCGCGAAAGGTTCAAATCAAAATGGGCGAGGGCATCACCGGTTGGGTCGCCAGCCGCGGCGCGCCTGCGCGCGTGGGTGATGTGCGCCTTGACCGCCGTTACATTAATGTCAGCAAACGCGCGCGTTCCGAGCTGGCCGTGCCGTTGGAACAAAGCGGCCACGTCATCGGCGTGTTGAATGTGGACAGCCCGCAAGTGAACGCTTTTTCAGAAAAAGAGGAAATAGACCTTACCACATGGGCGCGGGAGGCGATGGATTGGCTTCAAGTCGTTTGGAAAATTCAGCAACTGCGCATCAAAGCGCAACAATTGGAAGCGTTGGTGGACATGGGGCAAGCCATCGTTTCTCAAGACGTTTTAGAGCATGTGCTCAAGCGCGTCGCGCAAGAAGCAGGCCGGTTGATGAAGGCGCGTTTAAGCTCCATCATGTTGTTGTCCGAGGATGGCGAGGAATTGTCTTTAGCGGCGTGGCACGGCGCGTCGCCCGCCTATATTAAAAAACCCAATTTGCAGGTCGCCGATTCGCTTGTCGGCATCGTCGTCCGAAGGCAAAAACCGCTCGCCGTGTTGAACGTGCAAGAACATAGCCGCTACCAGCACACAGAACTGGCGCGGCGCGAGGGCCTCGTCTCGTTCCTTTCTGTGCCGCTTGCTTTCAAGGGGCAAGTCCTCGGCGCGTTGTGCGTTTATACTGGTCAACTGCACCGTTTTTCCAACGAAGAAATCCGCCTGCTCAACGCCATGGCCGGACTCGCCGCCGTCGTCATCGCCAAAACGCAACTCGTCGAAAAAATGGCGCGCGTGGAAGAAGAACTCAAAGCCTCGGAACGCCTTTCTGCGCTGGGCTGGCTGGCGGCGGAAATCGCGCACGAAATCCGCAATCCGCTCACGGTTCTACAAATGCTCTTCCACTCTTTCGCCCATCATGCGGCGTTGAACAAAACGGCGGCGCGGGACGTTGTCTTGATTCAAAACAAAATGAAACAAATGAACCGCATTGTTGAGCAAGCGTTGACCTTTGCCCAATCTTCCGAGCCGAGCATGGAAATCATCAACGTCAACGCCATGATGGACGATTTGACGCTGCTCATCCGACATAAATTAGCCGAGCAAAAAATCAGCATCAAACGCAGCGCGCTTGAAAACGTGCCGCCCATTTGGGGAGACCGCACGCAATTGGAACAAGCCATTCTCAATCTCGTCATGAACGCTTGCCATGCCATGCCTCACGGCGGCGCGTTGACGCTTTCCGCTAGATTCCAACCTTCAACATCCTCCGTTCTGCTTGCCATCAAAGACACGGGTGAGGGGATACCCAAAGCGCGGCAAAAAAATCTTTTTCAACCCTTCACCACCTACCGTAAAGGCGGCACAGGACTAGGGCTGGCTCTTGTGAAAAAGACGATTGACCAACACCGGGGTTCGATTTCTTTCAAATCCTATCAAGGCAAAGGCACGGCGTTTTTCATCACCTTGCCCGTCGGAGAGCCTCACGCGGGGCGCAGTTAGCTCCCCAGCAACTTTTCCAACTGTGCGTCTTTAGGAATGTTCAATTCCAGAGCGCGTTGATAATGGCGCTGGGCGAGGTCTTTGGCCGGCGGTTTGCGCGTGGCATAAATCACCGCCAAGTTAAAATGCGCGTCGCCATAATTATCATCTAACTCCACAGCCGTGCGGCATTCCTTCTCCGCCGCTTCCTGCCAGCCCTTTTGCGAGGCTGAAATGCCGAGGTAATTATGGGTCTTCGGGTCTTTAGGATCGAGAGCCACAGCGCGCGTCAGCACCTGCACCGCCTCGTCAAACTTGCCTTGCTGATACAGCACGATGCCCAAGATGGAATGCGAAAAAGAGTCTTGAGAAGATTGTTTAACGGCGGCTCGCAGCGCTTTTTCAGCAGCCGGATAGTTCTGCTGTTGAAAACGCACGACGCCGAGGTTGGAAAGCGCGTAAAGAGAATCCGGATAAGCATTCAGAATTGCCTGATATTTCGCCGCCGCTTCTTCAAATTTACGGTCGGCAAACAACTTCGCCGCTTGCGCCGCTGTGTCGCGGAATTCTTGAGGCACAATCGGCTTGGCGGAGTAATCAGGAGCGGCGATGGAGGCCGTTGAAGATGTTGATTCCAGAGGCGCGGCAATTTGAGAGCCGCCTTCCACCGTCGTCACGCTTGTGCGGAGGGACTCTAAAATCGCGCTTTCCTCCGCTGTTAATTTTGTAGAAGGCGAGCCCATCAAATCAATTTGCGTTTGCAGCGTAGTGGAAGTGACTTTGAGCTTCTCCAGTTCATCCATCGCCAAACGTTTGGCTGTGGCGCGGCGGTTTTGCTCTTCCAAGAGACGCTTCACGATGCCGCGCAAAATTTTGTTTTCGCGTTCCGAAGCGGCTCCGCCTTGAGGGGCAGCCGCCAGCTTCGTTTGAGCTTCTTCTAGCTTCTTTTTGAAATCATCGTTCGCGTTTTGCAACACCTCTCGCTCCTTCGAAGCCATCGCCAATCCATCTTGCACTTTCCTCAATTGTTCTTGCAGCGCAGCCACAGCCTCGGAAGAGCTGCCGCTTGCGACTTTTGACGCTGCTGTTTGCGCATCCTCCAATTGCGTTTTCAACTTGGATGCTTCATCCTTGGAATCGGCCAGCTTTTTCTTCGTGTCCGCCAAATCTGTTTCCAATTCCTGAACGCGCGTCTTCAGAGAGGAGTCGTTCGATGAAATTTCTTTTGAAGCTGTTGTCGGCGTTACCGAAGTTTCCTTGCTTCCCTTGGTCTCCTTCGGTTGATCTTCCACAATATCTTCCAAAGACGATGGCTTAGAAGAAGAGGAGGAAGAGGCAACGGACGTTCCTTCTTTTTTGAGATCTTTCTGTAGGCTTTGAATCCTCTCGCGGCAGAAACTAATGCGATAACGCACAATCACCGGCTCAAAATCAGGAAAGCCTTTCTGCAATTTTTCAAGCTGGTTCAGGCAGGATTGGTAATCCTTCAACGCCTCATCTCTTTGGCCGGAAAACTCCGCCTTCTCCGCTTCTTGAATGGAGAGATAAATTTGAAGATACTGGTCATGAGGCGAGGCCGTCGCGCAGGGAACGACGAGGAAACACGCGGCAACCCAACACAAAACAAAACGCCAAGTTCGCAACATAGAACCCTTATTATGAAAAATCTTTCCTGCAAAAACAACCTAGAAATATAAGTTTCGATCATCATTCGCTTGATTGACGATGAAAAAATCGCTAAATACCCCACCTATTATTATTGAAACGGGTATGAAACTGCTCCTTCAGCAAAATGTTTTGGTTCTTAACCGGCTTTGGCAGGCGGTCAATGTTTGTTCCGCCCGCCGTGCCTTCACGCTCCTTTACGCTGGACACGCGCAAGTCGTCGCGGCGGAAGAAGGCGATTTCCAGACATTTGATTTTCAGGAATGGAGAAGCTTTTCTCAAACTTACGATGGGAATGAGGCGATTCATTCCATCCGCTTTAAAATTCGCATCCCAAAAATCATCGTCCTTTTGCTCTTTGATCGCTTGCCTAAAAAAGAGGTCAAGCTCACCCGCCATAACGTTTTTGAGCGGGACGAATACACCTGCCAATACTGCGGCGATCATTTTAACAGGGAGGACTTAAACCTCGACCACGTTATCCCGCGGGACAAAGGCGGCCAGACGACATGGGAAAACATCGTTTGTTCTTGCGTCCCCTGCAACGCGCGCAAAGCCAACCGCGCCCCGCATGAAGTGGGAATGCAACTGGTTCGCAAACCAAAACGTCCTAAACTGCGTCCATTCTTAAGCTTGCAACTAAAAAAAGCTCCGCATCCTTCTTGGCTGCACTTCCTTGACCTCGCTTACTGGAATGTTGAATTAAGCAATTGACCCCACCTAAAGCGCCGCTAGGCTTGCCCGCATACAAAATATTGTATGAAATGCCCCAAATGCGGTTCGCAAGAGGATAAGGTCATTGATTCGCGCACGTGGAAAGACGGAGCGGTCATCCGCCGCCGAAGGGAATGTTTGCAGTGCAACCACCGTTTCACCACGTATGAAGAAATTGAGCGGATGGACTTGCGCGTCATCAAGCGCGACGGACGTTACGAGTCGTTTGATAAGAAAAAAATGGTCATCGGCATTTTAAAAGCTTGCGAAAAGCGTCCCATTAGCCGAGAAGCCATTGAGCAAGCAGCCGACAAAGTGATGGATGAATTAGAAAGAAAATACGCCAGAGAAATTTCCACAACGGCTATCGGCGAGGGCATCATGAAAGCTCTCCGAGCGATGGACGAGGTGGCCTACGTCAGATTTGCCTCCGTCTACCGCCAATTCCGCGACATCAACGAATTTGTTCACGAAGTGCAAAGTTTAAAAGTAGACTAGCGATGATTGCTCCGTCTTCTCCTCTTCCTTTTGTGCAGTGGCAACGCCAAAAAATCGTGCCGCTTTCCCAAGATTGGCTGGAAATTTCCCTCCTCCAATCAGCCGAAAAAGCTGGCGTGCCGCACTGGCCTCTTTGCGGGGAAATAGCCCAAGCCATTCTTTACTTCTTTTTGTGCGATTTTAGCGGCCACCTTATCTCCGCCGAGGACCTGCAAAAAATCATGCGACGCTCATTAGAAGGCATTGGACGGCACGAGATTGCGCAACATGTCCGCCTCGCGCCGCCGCGCATCAGTATTTATTTGCCTGACATCGCCCGCCAAGCTCCTTACGAGCTGCTTTTCTTTCCCAATCTCAAAACCAAATTGAGCGAGGCAACACAGGCGCGTGTTAGAGGAATTAAGCTGGAAGGACTGCGCCGTTGCGTCAAAATGCTTTCCAGCAGCGACTACTGGCGCGACCAGTGCCAAACGTTGAACGACGAAATCGTTTCTTTTTCACGTGAACATTTATCCGTTCTCGCGCCAAATGTTGAACTGCTCATTTTGTCATAAATTGCTTCTGGACAGCGCGAGAGAAATAATTAAGGTTTTAGGCAGTGCCGCAAAGTAAGTTTTCGATCCTTATCGTAGAAGACGACAGCCGCGTCTCGAGAGTCCTCCATCATCACCTTGAAAAAGCGTTTCCGAACGTCCGCGTTGAAATCGCCGGTTCAGCGGCAAGAGCCAAGCAAATCTGCGAAAAATTCCCGCCGACTATCCTCATCTGGGACGGCGCGCCCGACGAGCACGGCAAACAGGAGGAGTATTTTGCGTGCGTTCCCAACGACCTTTGGAAGCGCGTCATCCCCATTTCTCCTGATCCTTCCATTTTGGAAACCGCGCAACAACGCGGCGCGCAGCCTCCTCTGCCTAAAAAAAACGGGGCAGTGAACACGTGGTCGGAAGAGATCGTCCATCGTCTCCGTCCTTTGCTTTTGAGAAAATAAAGTCTCTGCTTGACGAAAGGCGGTTTGTTTACAAAGTAAGGGCATACTAGTGCTTTTGATTTACAAACAACCGTTTCTTTGTACTCACCGCAAGTTTGTTGAATGAAAGTTTGCACATTTTTTTTGGCATTTTTTTGGGCATCTTTTTTGATGGCTGCTCACATGCCTCCGTCTGAAGGCGGTTATAGCATTGGTTTTAATGACGGATTCAACGGCGAAAAAGCTTCTCCTCTGACGGAGGATCCGGCTTATAACTCAATAGAGTTTCGTGAAAGCTATGAAAAAGGGCACAAAGAAGGCATCGCGGCTAGAAAAAACTTCCCGAAAGAGAGATACATTCAACAAGGGCGCGAAATCGGCGTTAAAGATGGCAGTCGAGGCATGCCTATGCTCGATCTGGTGATTGACGCTCAAATTTTAAAAATGACTGGCGAACAATCGTGCCCCGCTGACGTTCAAGAGCAAATCGCTCGAAACTATCGCGAGGGCTACCAAGAAGGTTTTAAGAATTTTTACACAGAGCGAAGTGCGTCATGGATGCAAGGTTACCGTGATGGCAGTCAAAATGGATCAGCCCAACAAACTTACCAACCTTCCTCTAAGGAAAAAGACTATATCCAAGGCTACACCCTGGGATACGTCCAAGGCCTCGTCAAGGCGCCCAACGGAGAAATAAATTCCACATTCGTTTTTGGATTCGCCACAGGATTAAACGAGGCTATCGCAGGCCAGCCCTACCAAAAACTTGGTCCGGGATGTGATACCGACGCCAACATGGACGCCGAATACGATCAAGCTCACAAAATCGGCTATCAATACGGTCTTTCTATCAAATAACCTCGCCTACCTCGAAATTGTGAATTCAAGACTCAAAAACACTAAAGCAAAAAATGAACGAAATTGATGACGAATATCCTTTTAAAGAAGTAGATCCTGCGCGTCTTTGCCCTGTGTCAGGGAAAAAGACAACTTTTAAACAGAGAAATGCCGACGGTACTATAACTACTCTTGAAATCCATCCTCCCGTAACTCCTTCTTTTCCCGGATTACCGGGTTATGAGAACCATTATCCTGTCACATTACATCAAGGAAGAGGCGAAGGTGATGATAGTGACGAGTGGGAATCTTCCAATACCTTGTTGTCGGAAGAAGAACTTCAAGCATGTTTAAAGCATTGGGGAATAAAACAATCTCTCGACGAGCTTTTTCCCGACATTTCGAGATAATAGAATAAGCTATTTCTTGATTACGCTGTAAATGCCGCGGTTATCAGCTTTCAAAACCTTGACATCAACATGAGAGCCGGAAGCCTTTTCGAGCGCATTTTTCATCGCAACACCGATTTTCTGCGGATTTTTTAACGTCATTGCCATCACCGTGGGGCCGGACCCGCTTAAATAAGCCGCCAACGCGCCTGCTTTTTCCGCTGCTTTCAGCGCGTCTTCAAAACCGGGAATCAATTTGGCGCGGTAAGGTTGGTGCAGGCAATCGGACGCCGCGCCTCGCAACACTTCATACTGGCGCGAAGCGAAAGCCGCAGTGATGAGTGCGGCGTGTTGGATATTATGCGCCGCGTCTTTTCTCGAAACTTGAGGCGGCAAAATGGCTCGCGCGCTGTTAGTTGCCAGTTCAAAACGGGGAATGGCGGCGACGAAAAAAAGCTTCGGCGAAACGCGCGCGCGGAAATGTTTTTCCATGGAACCCGCCGTGAACCCGCCGTAAAACGCGGGCGCGGCGTTGTCGGGGTGCCCCTCCAGTTGAATCGTCAATTCCAGAAATTTTTCCGGCGCGAGCGGTTTGCCATGAAGAAAATTCAGCGCAAAAAAAAGTCCGAGCCGCACCGTCACACTGCTGCCGAGGCCGCTTGAACGCGGAACGTCGCCCTTGATTTGAACGGAGAACGGTTGAGGCTTGCGGCGCGACGTTTTAAAAAACGCATCGGAAATTTCCGTCATAAACGGGTCTTTTGAAAAATCATCCGCAGGCGCGATGGAGACATAATTATAAAGATTCAGCGCGACGCCGAGGGCATCAAAACCGGGGCCGAGGTTGGATGTCGTGGCCGGAACGCGAATGACAGAAGCTTGCACGCGAGGACTATACGTTTGGTTTCCCGCCGCGTCGAACCGTTTTTGATGAAAAAGTAGAGGAAATTCTCTTATCAAGAGAGAAGAGAGAGCACACTATGGCTTTTGTGGCTTTCAAAAGCCATAGTGATTTTTTCGCGATTTGTAAAGCTTCACCATTTCACATGGAATCTTTAGCGAGCAATGGGTTGCAGCCCAAAAAAAGACAGTGCGGTTTGCGTTGTCATTTTTGCTATTTCTTCGACAGAAACGCCGCGCAGCTCGGCGATTTTTTCTGCGACGAGGCGCGCGTGCGCAGGCTCGCAACGCTGGCCGCGATGCGGCGTTGGCGCGAGGTAAGGGCAATCCGTCTCCACCATGAAACTGCCCGCCGCCGCGCCTTGGGCCGTTTCTTGAACTTGGCGCGCGTTTTTGAACGTCACGATGCCGGTGAAGGAAATGAGATGGCCGCGCGCGGCCAGCATCTGCGCGTCTTGCAAGTTGCCGCCGAAGCAATGAAACACCGCGCTCAACCGCCCTTGATAATTTTCTAAAACACGCAAGGTATCTTCCCAACTATCGCGTTGATGGACGATGACGTTCAGTCCCAGTTCCACAGCCAAATCAAGTTGCTCCTGAAAAACAATCGCCTGCTTATTTTTGATTTCATCATCCGCCATGCGCCGTTCCAGTTCGTCGGGGTCTTGCATGACGAACACTTGCGAAACGGTTTCGCTCGGCGTTTTTTCTTTGCTCGGCAAGTCATGATAATCCAGCCCGCACTCGCCGATGGCCACCACGCGCGGATGCCGCGCTAACTCGCGCAGTTGTTCATAAAAATGACGGGGCGCGTTCATCGCATCATTGGGATGAATGCCGACGGTCGCATAAACTTGAGGAAATCTTTCAGCCAACTGAATCGCTTTTTTACTGGACTCCAGCGTCGTGCCGACCGTGATCATCCGCGTCACGCCATTCTCCACAGCGCGTTGAATCACCGCTTCTAAGTCATCCTTAAAGTCAGGGAAATCTAGGTGGCAGTGCGTTTCGATGAACATTGGTTTTTATTGTGGAGTTGCGTTGAAGGGCGACCTCTTCATCAGCCATTTCTGCCAGTGGAATCTCCACAGCCACACCCACCCCGTGCGTATGGCAAACAAATAGAAGCCGATTCCCCCGAACACAAAAATACCGTTCCATGCCGCCAGCCAAGGGCCGATGCGCGCGCCGTTGCCCAAGGCGGCGGAGAAGTTCAGCCAGACAAGCATGGCGAAGAGGACGAAGACGGAATTAAAAGCTGAGGCGGCTATATGGCGGCGTTGATGACTTGCGCCCATGGCAATGCCGAAGAAGCAAAGCACGAGGCAAATCAACGGATGCGCCATGCGGCGGTAATGTTCAGTCAGGTAGGGAGCTAAAAAACTGGAAGAGCGCGGATGCGGCATGCGCAGAAATGCCGCAAGCTCCTGCCACGTCATCTCATCCGGGGGGCGCAACGCTGCCACCAGTTGCTGCGGCGTTTCGGAAAGTTCGCTGATTCTCATGTCCGGCAAAATTTTTGAGGAAACATTGCCGTCTGCGCTGAAATTTACCCAACGCACGTCTTTGAGAGTCCAGTAATCATCCTTAAACTCGCCTTTTTCGGCAAAGAGCTTGTGTTTGTCGTTGCCGTTAGCGTCGCGCAAAAGAATCTCCCCCTTTTGGAATATCCCCGTTCGCGCGTCTATTTCCTTCAGATACCACACCGTTCCATTTTTGGGGTTGCGATAGATCACATTTTGAAACCGCAAAATATCCCCCTGTCTGCCTTGAATTTTTTCCTTAATGGCGCGCCGCTGCACTTCCGAACTTGGCGTAAGGTTGAAATTCAAAAAAAGCAGCAGCAGCGCAAGCGCGGCGCCGATCAAAAAAAACGGCCAGCAAATCCGCGCCAAGCTCGATCCGTTGGCTTGCATGGCGACCAGCTCTTGATAACTCGAAAGATAAGCTAAAACGTAAAGCGTGGTGAAAAAGAACGCCACGGGAATAATGGATTGGGCGACTTTTGGGAATTGAGCGAAGTAAAACTGAAACGCGAGGCTGACGGACGCTTGAGGCTGCCCGACAAAGTCCGGCAGCGAGTCGAACAAATCATAAATCAACCAAAGCGCAAAAAGGGCGACCGTGGAAAAAATCAACGGCTTCAAAATGGAAATAAAAAGGTAACGATAAAGAATTTTCATCGCGCAGTTTTTTGTGTATAGACGTTAATTCCTATGCCGACAACCCAAGAACAACTCAACGAACTTCAAACCGTCGTTAAAAGCTGCGCCGCCATTCTGCCGCGCATCGAAGCTTTTCTCCCGACGGTGATAGAAACGCTCAAAAAAAACGGACGCATTCTCACTTGCGGCAACGGCGGCAGCGCGGCGGACGCGATGCACCTTGCCGAAGAACTCGTCGGGCGTTACCGCGCCAACCGTCCTGCTTTTTCCGCCATTTGTCTCAACGCCGACCCGACGACGTTGACCTGCATTGCTAATGATTGGAACTACGACGCCGTTTTCAGCCGCCAAGTGGAAGCGCACGGCAGGGCGGGGGATTGCCTCGTCTGCTTCACCACCAGCGGCAACTCCGGTAACATCGTCAGCGCATTGGACGCGGCCAAAAAACGCGGCCTGCGCACCATCGCCCTACTCGGCAAAGACGGTGGGCGGTGCAAGGGGTTGGCGGACTTCGAAGTCATTGTCCCCAGCAACAACACCGCGCGCATTCAGGAAATCCACGGCTGGATTTTGCATGTCATTCTTGAAGCCGTCGAAGCGGCGTTGGTATGATCTCCGCTCTCGCTGAAAAATTACAAGCTGCCGTCAAGAAAATCCGAGGCTACGGCACGCTGACGGAATCCAACATCGCCGACGCTTTGCGCGACGTGCGCATGGCCTTGCTGGCGGCGGATGTGAATTACCAAGTCGCGCGCGATTTTTGCGAGAAGGTGAAAGAAAAATCCCTTGGCGAGGAAGTCCGCGCCAGCATCAGGCCGGGAGACTACTTCATCAAAATCGTCCACGACGAACTTCTCGCGCTTTTCAGTAAAGGCAATCGGGAGCTTCTCCGCGAACGCCCTTTGCGTCTTGTCCTTTGCGGTTTGAACGGCTCCGGCAAAACGACGACGGCGGCTAAAATCGCCCTTCATTTGCGCCGCATGAAAGAAAGCGTCTTGCTTGTGGCGGCTGATTTGGCGCGGCCCGCCGCCGTGCAGCAACTGCAAACCCTAGGCAAGCAGATTGACGTTCCCGTCTGCGCTCCTTCCGACGGCGTCACGCTGATGCAGCATCTTCAAAACGCCGCCGCCGAGGCCCAAAAAATCAACGCGCGCGTGACGATTTATGACACCGCCGGTCGCCTTGATTTGGACGAAGAGCTTTTGAAAGAACTAGCCGAGGCGATGCAGCTCATTCAGCCGCAGGAATGCCTGCTCGTCGCCGACGCTTCCACAGGCCAAGCGGCAGTCGCCGTCGCCGACGCGTTTCAAAAGGCCGCGCCGTTGACGGGCCTTGTCTTGTCCAAGTTCGACAGCGACGCCAAGGGCGGCGCCGCGCTCTCCATCCAAAGCGCGACGGATTGCCCCGTCAAATTCCTCGGCACGGGCGAACAAACGTCTGCGCTGGAAATTTTCGACCCGCAACGCCTCGTCAGCCGCATGTTGGGCATGGGCGACATTGTCGGGTTTGTGGAAAAGGCGCAGGAAGCGTTAGAACTGGAAGACGCGGAAAAAATCACGCGAAAATTCCAGACCAACTCCTTTAATCTGCAGGATTTCCTCGATCAAATGAAGATGCTGAAGAAACTCGGCCCGCTGCAAAATTTGCTTGGCATGATTCCGGGGATGGATAGACTGCCCAGTTCCGCCCTTGACGCAAAAGCGTTCAAACGGGCGGAAGCTATGATTTGTTCCATGACGTTGCAAGAACGGAGGCAGCCGGAAGTTTTGAACGCGCGCCGCCGTCAACGGATCGCCGCAGGCAGCGGCGTGGCCGTCGCCGAGGTCAATGACCTCATGCGGCGGTTCAGCGGCATGAAAAAAATGATGGCGAAGTTTGCCCGTGGCGGCAATCCAGAGAAAAAAATGAAAGGTTTGCTCAACCGCTTACCCTTTTAAAAAAGCGGAGGAAGAAAATTTTATGGCAGTATCCATTCGGTTAAAACGTGAAGGCAGACGCAATCGGGCAACCTACCGCGTCGTGGTGATTGATAAACGCGATCCGCGCGACGGGAAATACTTAGAACAAGTGGGCGTTTATGATCCTTTGAAAAAAGAAAATTCCTTCTCCATTAACAGGGAAAGAATTGAGCATTGGATGAAACAAGGCGCGCAACCTTCCGCCACGGTTTTGAGTTTTCTTAAAAAATCTCCCAAAAACGCTTAATAATACTACCGCGCCGATGGCGCCATGACGCCTCATGAAATACTTCCTCGAATTTGTTGCAGGGGCCTTAGCGGAATACGCCAGCGAGGTGGATGTTGAGCAAGTCGAAGAGCCGAACACGACTATTTTTTACGTCCACGTTCATCCGGCGGACATCGGCAAGCTCATAGGCAAACACGGGCGCACCATCAGCGCGATGCGCGCCGTCCTGAACGCCGCGTCCAAAGACAAGCGCATCCGCGTGGAAATCGTCGAAAACATTCCTGCTCCGGTGGTCTAACAAATAAATTGGGGAATGTTTGCTGTGAAAGATTTTTGGAAATTTCAAGACGCAAGCGAGGATGATATTGAAGCGAAATATCAGACGAGCGCGCAACACAGAAATTTTCAAAAAGATTCACAGCCCGAAGGGTTGCGGCGGCGCGAGCGACTGGCATCGTTGGGCCGCGGTCGAATATTTAAATTAAATATTATCCCACGTCGCGCAT
>JAZDII010000045.1:0-27110 GCA_043805085.1 bacterium | reverse complement strand
GGCTGATGAGGCCGGGCTTTCCCACGCCCATGATGATGAGTTTGCCTTTGTTATTCAGCGTTTCCATCATCAGTTGAATGGCGCGGTCAAAGGATTCATCAAGGCGGTCGCGCATGGCGGCGAGGCTTTGAATCTCTAAATCGAACACGCGCTGTGCTGCGGCAATAAAGCTCATAAGATTATAAAAAGGCTTGTCGTTGCAAGCGTCAATCGGATTTTATCGCCGGTTCTTCCACAAAAAGGACGCCAGCGCGGCGGCGGCAGAATTTGCCTTGGCTTAAATTGACGCGCGCGGGGCGCGTGTGGATGAGGAGGTGGCGAACAGTTTCGATGTCGTCAAAGGACAAATCTTTCACACCGCGAGAGAGGAGCCAGCCGCGCAGCCATCTTCGCTGAAAGGCTGTCGGCTTGTTTTTCAGGCGCGCAACGGGCGCGTGAACCGGCCAGTGCGCGGGCATGAGCGTTTCCCAAAAGGCGTTTTCTTCCGCAACGAGAGCGGCGGTGCGCCAGATGAGGCGCTTGACGTCGCGTCCGGTGAGTTGATGGAGAAAGGGCAGAAGTTGATGGCGTGCGCGGTTGCGAAGATAGGTCGGGTTGCGATTGGAAGCGTCTTCGCGCCATTTTAATTTCCATGTTTTGGCTTGTTGAAGCAGTTCCTCTTTGAAGAAACCGAGCCAAGGACGGATCACGAGCAATGAACCGATCGTCCGTTTTTCTTTCAGGCTGGCTAATCCTTCCGGCCCTGCGCCGCGGAGGAGTTGGAGTAAAAATGTTTCCACTAAATCATCAGCGTGGTGCGCCAGCCAGATGGCGTGGAGATGATGCTTTCGCGCGGCGCGCTCGAAGAACGCCCAGCGCGCTTGCCGCGCCGCGTTTTCGCTCGTCGCACCTGCTTGCCCCGCTTGGCCGGTTTCAATTTCAATGCCGCGCGTTTTGCACCAGCGTTGAACCCATTGGGCGTCTTGTTCGCTCTCCTTGCCGCGCCAGCGGTGGTTGAAATGCAGGGCGACGAAGGGAATTTTCAGCCGACGCAAGCATTCGGCGAGAAGGATGGAATCCATTCCGCCGGAAAGTCCCAAGCCGATGCGTTGTTCCTTGTTCCATGAACGATGCAGCGCGTCGGCTATGTTTTTTTCAAGACAGAGATTTTTCTTCATGCAATCGGGCTTGTTTGCCAACCCATAAAATGGCACGATGATGCTTGAATGAGCAAGAAAGTCATTTTTTGGATTGTGGGGGTTGCGCTTGTTCTCATTTTGCAGATCAGTCTTTTCTGCAACCTCATTCTCACGAGCGCGCTCTTTGGCCGTAGCGGCCCCACGCCTCGCAAACCGTTTGAAGAAATCGCCGTGGAAGGGCAGATGGGGGCGGAGAAGAAAGTCGTCATCATTTATATGAACGGCCTTATCAGTTTTGACGGGGAGGGTTCCGCTGGCGAGTCTATGGCGGAAGGCTTGCTGGATCAATTTGAACAAGCCCGCAAAGACAAAAACGTGGCGGCTGTTGTTGTGAATATAGACAGTCCGGGCGGCGAGATTACTGCCAGCGATGCGCTTTACGAAGAAATTAAGCGGTGCGATCAAGTCAAACCCGTTGTTGTTTATATGAACAGCGTGGCGGCGTCGGGGGCGTATTACGCCGCGATGGGAGCGCATTATATTATCGCCAATGAGCTTTGCCTCACCGGCAGCATCGGCGTGATTTTGCAGACGATCAATTATCAAAAATTGGCGGATATTATCGGCGTTGAGACCGTCACGTTTAAGTCCGGAAAGATGAAAGATTTGTTGAGTCCAGCGCGTCCCATCACGGAAGAGGAAAAAGCTTATGTGCAAGGCATGATTATGGAATCTTACGGCAAGTTTTTGGGCATCGTCGCTCAACGCCGAGGGCTGGATGAGAATGTTTTGCGCGAAGGTCTTGCCGACGGTCGCGTGGTGTCAGGCCGCGTGGCGGTTCAAGAAAAATTGGTGGACGAGGCAGGTTATCTGCGCGACGCGATTACCAAGGCGCGCCAGTTGGCCAACCTCAAGGATAATGCGTTGGTGGTGCGTTATGCCACGCCGTTTCGTTTAGGGCAGTTGTTCCGCATCTTTGGCAAGGGGCCGGAAATGGGTTTTCATCTGCACCTAGGGCCGGAATCTTTAAAACTGGAAGCTGGAAAATTTTATTACCTTTCTCCCCATCTTTTCGGGAAATTTTAATCACTCATTTTGGGGAGCGAAGGCAGCGTTATGGACGTCGAGCTTTTCATCAAAAATCCGCCGCTTTTGATTTTTGGCGTCGTTGTCTCTTTAGCCAGTTTGGCGGCTTGCGCTGTCTTTATCCGTCATTGGAGGAAGCGCGGCGGTTTTTGGGAAGAGGAAAACGCGCCGATCCTTGCGTTGAGGTGGTTGGAATTTTTGCTCATTTTCGGTTTTCTTGTTTTCAATTATTTTGTCGCGCCGCCTCTGCTACCGCTGATTGGTTTGATTGTCGCCGCTTGGGCGATTGCTTCCACGGGCCGAACGCCGGCGCATTTTTGGGCGTTGCAGTGGAAAAAAGTTCCCGATTATTTGACGACGGGCGCGAAGCTTCTCCTCCTTGTCGTTTTGCCTCTCTATCTTGTTTCTTTTCTTTCGAGCGTGTTTTTGGAATGGCTGGGATTAGAGGCGTCGCTTCAGCCTACGGTGAACCGTTTGTTTCAAACACAGCGCGAGGGGGAGATGATCCTCGGCGTTGTGGAGGCTTTTTTGATTTCGCCCTTATGGGAAGAAATCGTTTTTCGCGGGTTTTTATATCCGGCGTTGAAAGCTAAGGCAGGCAGATGGATTGCGCTCGGTGTGACGTCGCTTCTTTTCGCCGCCATTCATTTTCATTTGCCCACTTTTGCGCCCCTGTTTTTATTCGGCGCGATTCTTACTCTCGTTTATGAACACAAGGGCAGCTTGGGTTATCCGATGGCTTTGCACGGCCTTTTTAACGGCTTGTCCGCGCTCCTTATTTTTTGGATGAAAAACGGATGAATGAGGACGAGTTAATACAATCGCTTACAGAGGTGTTTCCCGCCCGCCATCCGTTTTTAAAAGTTGGCGTGGGGGACGATTGCGCTGTCTTGCGAGCGGCATCAGGCCGTGGTGGGTTCGATGTGCTGAAAACGGACGCGGTTGTTCAGGACGTTCATTTTACCCTCAAGATGCCGCCGCGTCTTATCGGGCGCAAAGCTTTGGCGCGTGTGTTGAGCGATTTTGCCGCCATGGGAGCGGAGCCGCGCGCGTTTGTCGTGACCGTTGGCATTCCGAAAAAGTTGAGTCCCCGTTTTATCAAGGAGTGCTATCGCGGTATGAATGCTTTGGCGACGCGCTATAACATTGCGTTGGCGGGCGGGGAGATGACGCGCAGCCGCGAGCTTTGGTTCAGCGTGGCGGCGACGGGACGGGTGAGGCGTCCTGTTCTTCGTTCCACAGCGCGGGCGGGCGACGCGCTTTTCGTCACGGGTCGGCTCGGCGGTTCTTTTCCTAAAGAGCATCTTTGCTTCGAGCCGCGATTGAAGGAGGGACAATGGTTGGCGCGGAAAAATTTTGCTTCCGCGATGATGGATTTGAGCGACGGGTTGGGCAAAGACTTGCCTCGGCTGGCGCGCGCTTCGGGTTTGTCTTTTGAGATTCGTCCAACAGCCGTTCCTTGTCGCCGGGGTTGTTCTGTTCATCAAGCCGTCAATGACGGCGAGGATTATGAACTTCTTTTCACCGTCGCGCCTTCTAAGGCGGACGCCTTGCGACGCCAATGGCCGTTTCGCGCGCCGTTGACTTGCATCGGCAAGATGCGACGCGCGTCCGAGCCCGTCGAAACCGGCGGCGTGGCCATGCGCGGCTTTGATCATTTTCGACAATGAACCCGCCGTTACTTTGTTTATGCGCTTCCGCAGCCGATACACGCGCTCACGCGGCGGCATGGAGCCAAGCCGCTCAACCGGGGACGATTTTTCTTTTGGAAGGCGATTTAGGCGCGGGCAAGACAGAGTGGGTGAAAGGTTTGGCCGAGGGCGTCGGTTATCATGGTGAGGTCACTAGTCCAACTTTTACGCTCGTTCACGAATATCGCGGCGGCAGGTTGCCGATTTTTCATTGGGATTTGTATCGGCTCGGAGTGAAAACGGATTGGGATGCGCTTGAGCTGAATCAGCATATCAACGAGCAAGGCATCGTTGTCGTGGAATGGCCGGAACGTTATCCTCATGCGTGGCCGAAAGGAGCCGTCCGCGTTCGCATCCGCATTCTTCCTTCTGAAGAGCGGGAAATCACATGGGCGGCAGTTCAATGAACGATTTAACGCTAAGCTTAGAAACCTCCGCGCCTGACACAGCTTCATGGGCGTTGTTCCAAGGAGACGACGTTCTTCGCGCAGAGTCTTGCAAAGGGAAGACTTCCTCTTCTCTTTTTCCGAGCTTGCAGGCGGGAATCAAGGACTGGAGCGGCATCCAGCGCATCCTTGTCGGTGTCGGGCCGGGATCGTTTAGCGGCATTCGCGTCGCCATCGCCGCCGCGCACGGCATCCAACTCGTTCATCCTTGCGAAATCATTCCCGTGCGAAGCTCGCACGCCGTCGCGTGGCAACATCAGCAAGTTCCTTTCCTCGGCGTTTTTGCCCAAGCGCGGCGCGAAGAGTATTTCGTCACTTGCTACGAGCGCGGTAAAATGACGCGCCTAACGCAAATCATCGCCGCTTCGCAGTTGGAAGATTTTTCTCGCCAATGCGCGCTTACCGTCAGCGCAGAAAAAATTCCCGGCATTGCCACCCGCGCTATTCCCGATGCCGTGAATCTTGCGCGTTATTTTTTAAAGAATGGAGAAGAGGGGAATTTGGTTTTAGAGCCTGTTTATGTGGTGAAGCAACTTGGCATTCTTTGAGCCCCATTTTCTACGCGCTCCCGCGCGGAAAATGGGAGATCGCCACGCCTCCCGGCTCGCGATGACACAAAATGAACCAGTTTATATTTTACATAAAAACTCTTAAAAAGCTTGACCGTTCGTTGATTTTCTGCGATTGGCAATAACTTGTGAATAACTTTTCACGCGCAATGGCGTTAGCGGTGATTTTTGCGACGCCACTTTTTGCCCGCGATCCTGATGCTCCCCTGACTCTTAAGGAGGTGCGTTTGACTTCGAAATATCCTTGGAAGCGCAACATCGTGACCACGCATTTTTGGATTGGGGAAGGCTCGTCGGGCTATAACGCCATGACCAATTACAAAAGCGCTTGGGACGGAGCGTGGACGCGCAACTATGGCGGCGTGGATTGCCCGCAAAAGCGCGTCAATGCCGTGTTAGCCGGAGCGACGAGCTTGCCTAAAAAATTTGCGCCGACGCTGAATCCCTTTTACGTGGCGCTTCCTTTTAATGATGTGAAGTATCCGCAACTCGCTCGCAAATACGTTCCTTGGTGGGATCCTGAAGAATGGCAGAAAAGCGGGCATCGCTCTCAATGCAAAGGACGGTGGGTGATGATTGAATACAAAGGCCGCGTTGTGTTTGCCCAGTGGGAAGATGTCGGGCCGTTTCGTTATGATCATGTGAAGTATGTTTTTGGAGACGAGAGGCCGCGCATTCATTCCAATGCGGGCTTGGATATTTCACCGGCGGTGAAAGATTACCTCGGTTTTGCAGATCTTGACCGCGCCAGTTGGCGTTTTGTGGAGAACAGCGAGGTTCCTTACGGGCCGTGGATTGAATACGGCGAATTGGCCATCCTTTATTCCGCTATCAAAAAAGAATCGCGCAGCAAAAAAGTGGATGAGGGTTAAGTAGCCAGTTTTCTTTTCGCTCCCGCGAAGAAAACTGGAGGTTGCCACGCCTCCCGGCTCGCAATGACACCTTTACACCCCTACCACATCGCGCAGGACTTGCCATGAGACGAAGGCTGTGCCGCGCCATGTGTAATTGATTTCGTTGGATTCCGAAAAGCGCAGCAGACCGGCGCGCAGGTTGTAATCAATCGTGGACGAAAAGAGTTGTTCGAAAAAGGCGACGGGCAGTGTTGTTGGTTGAGCCTTCACGGCGTTCAGAGAGATGAACTGCCGGTGTTGTTCATAGAGTTGCTCCACGGAAGCGGCTTCTAGGCATCGGTGTGTCATGACGTTGGGCGGCATCATGAGGCCGTAGGCTAAAGGATAGTCCCACGTGAGCCATACCGTTCCGTTTTGCTCTTGCGTGGCGAAGATGGTGTACATCAGTCCCGCCATGCCGTATTGCACGACGGCGACGGCGGCATGGACTGGCTCTTTGGCGTGGGTGAAGAGGCGGTAGGCTTGTCGCGCGGGAGAAGGTTTCAACCAGTAATCGCCTTCCCATCGAAAATCTAATTTTCTTAATTGGCAGGCGAATTCTGTGATTTCCGAAAATTCTTCTTCGTCAATGTTTCCTGCTTCTAATTTGCGTTTAGCGGGCAGGCGCAACCGGCGCGCCATCCATACAGCTTGGCCGACGGGCAGCGCAAACCATGCGCTGATGCCCAGCGCGACGACAATCCAGTTTTGCGTCCAGAACCAGAGAGCCAAGCCGCTTGTGCCGATGAGGAGCATTCCGCCTGCGCGGCGCAACCATGCGTTGTTGCTGTGAAAGAGGGCAAACGCCATGAGCACGAGGCCGAGACATAGGCCGACGTTCAATAACCAAGAGTTCATGAGAGAGATAGGATAGGGAAAATATCGGAGCAGAAAAATCTTTTTCTTTTTTGCGAATGGCGTTGAAAAACGCTTGTCACAAGAGGTGTGTTGGGGCACACACTTCATTCCCGTAAACTATGAGTCGTTTTGCCACCCTTACGGCGGAAGAAGCCGCTTTTCTTATTCAAGACAATCAAACCATCGGTTTTAGCGGGTTCACGCCCGCCGGAGCGGTTAAGGCCATTCCTAAGGCCATTGCTCAACGCGCGCGCGGGGAGCATGAGGCGGGGCGTCCGTTTAAAATCGGCGTCGTCACGGGCGCTTCGACGGGGCCTTCGTTGGATGGAGAGCTGGCGCAGGCGGACGCTATTTCTTTTCGCACGCCGTATCAGTCCAACAATCATTTGCGCGAGGGTATTAATCAAGGCCGCATCCGTTTTTTTGATATGCACCTTTCCCAAGTGCCGGACTATATTGATTTTGGTTTTCTCGGCAAATTTGATTGGGCTGTGGTGGAAGCTTGCGATGTGACGGATGAGGGGGAAATTGTTCTGTCCACATCTGTCGGCGTCAGCCCGACGTTTTGTCGTGTGGCGGATCGGATTCTCGTTGAGTTGAATGCTTACCATCCGCGCAGTTTGCGCGGTGTTCATGATATTTATGAACCGGCTCTTGCGCCGCATCGGCGGGAGATTCCCATTTGCAAAGCGTCGGATCGCATCGGGCGCGAGGTGGTGCAAGTGGACCCGCAAAAAATCGTCGGCATTGTCCACACCAACATGCCGGACGAGGTGACGGCTTTCCACTCGCCGGACGAAGTCACACGGAAGATAGGCGAAAACGTGGCAGAGTTTCTTGCTTCCGAATTAAAAACGGGGCGTATCCCGCGCGAGTTTTTGCCGATTCAATCCGGCGTGGGCAATATCGCCAACGCGGTTTTAGGAGCGATGGGCGAGAATCCGCACATTCCGCCGTTTGAGATGTATTCCGAAGTCATTCAGGATTCTGTCATTGATCTTCTCCGCGCCGGGAAGATTCGTTTTGCCAGCGGGACGGCGTTGGCGGTGAGCTCGGAGAAGCTTCTTTCTGTTTATGCCGATTTAGATTTTTTCCGTTCCCGTTTTGTGTTGCGTCCGCAGAAAATTTCTAACAGCACGGAAGTCGTGCGACGTCTAGGCGTGATCAGCGTCAACACGGCGTTGGAAGTGGACATTTTCGGCAACGTCAACAGCACGCATGTCATGGGGCGGAATTTGATGAACGGCATTGGAGGGTCGGGCGATTTCACGCGCGCCGCGCACATTTCCATTTTCACCTGCCCTTCCACGGCCAAGGGCGGCAAGATCAGCACGATTGTTCCTCTTTGCAGTCACATTGACCATACGGAGCATTCTGTTCAGGCGATTATCACGGAGCAGGGTATTGCGGATTTACGCGCGAAAGATCCGCACGAACGCGCGGAGTTAGTGGTGAAAAATTGCGCGCATCCCGATTTCCGCGATGAGCTTTACGGTTATTTTCATCACACCAAGGGCGGTCATACGCCGCAGACGTTGAACGCGGCGTATGCTATGCATAGTCAGTATCTTGCCACGGGCGACATGCGCGGCGTGGATTGGGTGAATTTGATTCCCGATTGGCGAAAAGAGTTGGATGCTGAACTAAATGCGGCTGGGTTGGTTAAAAATTTGTTTAAGAAAAACGGGGGCTAGGAAGTTTTTGGCAGTGGGTCAGTTTAAAACTTCGACTTCGCTGAATGACGAATAGCTTTTGTAGGTCACCTTTAAAATAGCCACTCCTGTGGGTCATTGCGAGCCGAGCGTAGCGAGGCGTGGCAATCTTGCAGGACAAAGATTATCAACAAAGCGAGTGCAACAAAGATCGCCACGCTCCTTCCAGTCGCTCGCGATGACGATAGACTCTTAAACTGACCCGTTAAGAAATTTCCTGATCTGTTAACGTGTTGAAAATTTTGAAGTCTTCGATGTTGAAGTCGTGGTCTGTTTTAAAAGAGAGCTTGCCGGTGAATTTGCGTTCCAGTTCGACTAATAAATCTTCGTCTTCTGTGCGCAAA
Organism: bacterium; assembly: GCA_043805085.1. Classification (GTDB taxonomy): domain Bacteria; phylum Verrucomicrobiota; class Verrucomicrobiia; order Methylacidiphilales; family Verrucolacustridaceae; genus JAZDII01. The sequence continues at coordinate 18,393 of JAZDII010000045.1, read as the reverse complement.
CGTTCCATGACTTTGGGGTGGACGACGACTTTTAAGTCATGCACTTCAGGGTGAAGGGCGAGAATGCGCGTGATGGCGCGTTGGATTTCCACGCTCATCGTTTCCGGCGATTTGACAAGGCCTTTGCCTTTGCACGTCGGGCATTCCATGTAACTGGCGCGGGTGATGCTTTCTTGGACGCGCTGGCGCGTCATTTCCATGAGACCGAGTTGTGAAATGGGCAGCACATGGGTTTTTGCTTTATCCCGTTGCAGACATCTTTTGAAATGTTCCGAGACGGTTTGCTGATCGCGCCGCGATTTCATATCAATAAAATCAATGACGATAAGTCCGCCGATGTTGCGCAAGCGCAGTTGTCGGGCGACTTCTTCGGCGGCTTCAACGTTGGTGTGAAGAATCGTGGTGTCGTGGCTTTTGCCGCCTTTGCTGCGGCCCGTGTTGACGTCAACGGCGACCATTGCTTCCGTTTCGTCAATAACGAGATAAGAGCCGGATTTCAGCCAGACTTGGCGGCGGAAAGCGGCTTCCACTTGGCGGTTGATTTGGAATTTTTCAAAAATAGGGATGGGTTCTTGGTGAAATTTTACTTTTTGTTCCGACCGTCTAGAGATGGGGCGCACGAGAGAGCGGATGAGTTCCGCCGTTTTTTCGTTATCCACGACGATGCTGTCCACGTCGTCGGTTAAGAAATCGCGCACGGTGCGTTCCACTAGATTCGGTTCTTCCAGCAACAAGGCCGGAGCGGGTTTGTCGCGGAGAGAGTGTTCGATGAAGTTCCAACGTTCGAGCAGCATGGCCATGTCGCGGACGAAGAAGCGCGCTTTCATGCCTTCGCCGGCGGTGCGAACGATCACGCCCATGCCGTCGGGGATGTTGAGGCCGTGGAGAATTTTGCGCAGGCGTTGGCGCTCGGCGGGGTTTTCGATTTTTCGGGAAATGCCGCTTTGGTCGGAATACGGCATGAGTACGATATAACGCCCGGCCAAGCTGATGTTCGTCGTGATGCGCGCGCCTTTGGTGCCGATGGGGCCTTTGGTGACTTGGACGATGACGTCGGAATTGGAGGGGTAAAGTTTGGGGATGTCGTCGCTGGTGATTCGTTTGGGTTTAGCGCGGCGGCTTTGGCGTTCCACGCGCTCGATTTCCGCGTCAAGAGCGGCGGGCATGGCGTCCCAAAAATGCAGAAAAGCATTTTTTTCGAGGCCGATGTCCACGAACAGCGCTTTGAGGCCGTGTTCGATATTATGCACGCGGCCTTTGTAAATGTTGCCGGAGATGCTGCGGTCGCTATCGCGTTCGACGGCGAATTCTTCCAGCACGCCGCCTTCCAAGAGAGCGACGCGGCGTTCCAACGGCTCAATAGAGATGATAATTTCTTTCAGCTCATTTTTGGGTTTGAGCCCCAGCATTTTTTTTATTTTTTGTAAAATCATGATGTTTCTCCCATGAGGGATCGGTGGTTGCGGTCAACCCAGACGCTTTGCAAAATGCCCATGGCCGCCATACAGGTGACCATGAACGTTCCGCCGTAGCTGATGAAGGGCAGGGGGATGCCAGTGATCGGCACAACTTTAATCGTCATGCCGATGTTGATGAAAAAGTGGGTTAAAAGCATTCCTGCAACTCCGGTTGCCACTAACGCGCCGCTGTAAGTGGAGGCGCGCGTTGCGATCTGAAGGACACATAAAATTAAAAGGCCTTGCCCAAGGATGACCGCCATGCCCCCGACAAAACCAAACTCCTCGGCAATCACCGAGAAGATAAAGTCGTTATAGGCGATGTTTTTAGGAAGGAAACCATAAATGTTTTGATCGCCTTGGCGGTAGCCTTTGCCTTTTAGCCCGCCGGAGCCGACGGCGATGAGGGATTGAGAGATCGTCCAACCCGCGCCGCGCGGATCGCGGTTAGGATCGAAAAAGGTGCGGATGCGGTTGTTTTGATAGGTTTTGAGGGAGGGCAGGTCTTTTCCCATTTGGTGCACATAAAAGAAGCACACGAGGTAAAGAGCGACGATGGCGAGGACGGGCGGCAAGAGGTAACGTTTCCCAACGCCGGCCACAAACAGCATGAAAAAGACGACAGGAGCGAGGACGGCGGCGGAACCGAGGTCGGGTTGTTTGACGATGAGGGCGAATGGAACTAATGCCAACCCACCGGCGGCAAAGATGACGTAGAATTTTTTGATGCGATCCCGCATGAGAAAAAGAAGGCGCGCCACGGCAAGGATGACGGCCAGCTTGGCTAATTCCGCCGGTTGGATGCCAACGCCGCCAATGCGTATCCAGCTTTTTGCGCCGTTAATGGGCGTGGCGACGATGAGCGTGATGATCAAAAGTAGCACCGCGAGTCCCAGTATTTCGAGGCCGTGTCTAACGAGAAAGCGATAGGGAATGAAGGAGAGGATAAGGAAAAAGGCGAAGCCGACGCCAATCCAGACGGCTTGTTGATGGGCTGCGTCGTGAAGTTCCGGGCGGTCGCTAAGGGCTGTTGCGCTGTGGATGAAGAAAACGCCTGCGACGCTCATGCTCAACATGAGAAAAATGGAAGACCAATGCAGTTTTAAAAATCGGGAAACGACTTTTTCGATGAATCTAAAAAAACTTTCCATAATCAACGTCCTTTGAGTTTAAGCCCGCGGGCGCCTTGAATCGAGCCTCCTGCAAAGGGGTCTTCGGATTCAGGCGCGGCTTCTTGTTCACCCGGCGCGCCGACGGGGCTGGCGGAGAAAGCGTTCGCCGATGTTTCTTGCACGCCGTAGAAATGGCCCTCGGCTGGCTTGAGGCGCGTCATCTCCACTCCTGCTCCTTTTTCCATTTCGATGAGGTGTTGTAAAATTTCATTCACGAGAGGTCCTGCTGTTGCGCCGCCGCCTGTGCCGCCCTCGACGAGAACGGTGACGACGTAGCGCGGCGATTCGAAAGGCGCGTAACCGTTAAACCATGCGCGCAGGTCTTTGACGCGGTTTCCACGAATGGTGGTGACGAATTGCGCCGTTCCTGTTTTACCGGCGACGCGCCAGCCCTGAACTTTTGCTCTTTGTCCTGTTCCTTGTTCCACCACGGCGGCGAGGGATTCTTGCACTGCTTTCATGTTTTCCGGGCTGATGCCCAGATCGCCTTTGAGGCGTGTTGGAAAATCTTTAGCGGCTTGCAAGGAATCGTTTTTGATTTCTCCAATGCCGCGCACAAGGCGAGGGTAATACACATGACCGCCGTTGGCGATGGAGGCCATCATGACCGCCATTTGCAAAGGCGTTACCGCCACGTAGCCTTGGCCGATGGCGGTATTGATGGTATGGCCGTCCGACCATCTTTCAATCGGCGGGCGCGGCAGTTTAGCGTTGCCGGTGAGTTTTTTTTGCTCGCGCCAATTTTTCAATCGTTGGTCCATGATGTTTTTCATCCATTCAGGTCCTGGCAGCACACCGGCGTCTTCGCCTTCCAAAATTTCTTTTTCGTTGCTGTTGAGCATCAATTCGCCTAGGCCGAAACGGCGCCCCATGTCCATGATGGATTGAATGCCTGTGCGCGCGCCGAGTTGATAAAAGAAGGTGTTGCAGGACATGGCCATGCCCTCTTTTAGCGAGATGGAGCCGCGTCCTCCGGCATACCAATCGTGCCACCATCGGTTCACCAGCCAAACGGCGGCAGGCGAATTGATGGTTGTTTGAGGGGTGAAATGGATGTTTTTGTTTTCCAGAGCCGCCATGGCGATGAGCGGTTTGTAAGTGGAGCCGGGCGCGTAGGAATTGATGGATCGGTTAAAGAGCGGTTTAGTGGCGTCGGTTGTCAGCTCTTTCCATGTGTTTTTGCTGACTTTGGGAATGAAGTCATTCGGGTCGAAGCTCGGAACGGAGACCATGGCGAGGATGTCGCCGTTTTGCGGGTCAAGCACAATGGCCGCGCCGCGACCGACTTTGCGCATGACGTTTTCTACGATCCATTGAATTTGCGCGTCAATGGTGAGATAAACAAAGCGGCCTTGTTTGGGTTGCACGGTGGCTTCTTCTCCTAAAATCATTCCAACGTTATTTTTGCGGAGAATTTTTCCGCCGGGCGTTCCTTGGAGATTGGAATCAAAAGTGCGTTCAATGCCTTTTTTTCCCACAAATTCCGGCAGGTAGTCTTCGTCTGTGACTTCTTCCAACTGGCCGAGGTAGCCCAAGATATGCGGGGCTAACGCGCCGAAGGGGTATTGACGCACGGGACGGGCGGTTTCTTGGATGCCGGGAATGTGCAGGTCTTTTTCCGCAAAACGGGAAAGCGTGGAGAAATCAAGATTGCGGGCGATGGGGAAGGGAACGTTGGGGCGTTGGTCGTAGTGGCGGTAAATTTCGATGTCGGTGAAGGTCGGTTTAATGCCGAGCGTTTTAAAAAGCTCCTTCGTGGATTCGCGGACGATTTTTGCGGTGTCCACGAAAGAGCGCGTGCGTTGTCGCTCGCCTGTTCCCACTGGGACGTTCACGCGAGGCAACCGGCCATGATGCGCGCGGGCGTAATGCCCCACCAGTTCGCGCAAGTAGATATCAATGTCAAAGCTTGCTTTGTTTTCCGCCAAAGGGACGCCGTTGCGGTCGAGGATGCTTCCGCGCGCGGGCAGGAGGAGAACGGAGACGGTGGTTTGGTTGCGCAAGGAGGAGGTGTATTTTTCTCCTTCATACAGTTGAACGATGAAGAGGCGGTGAATGAGAATGCCCATCGCCAAAACGACGAGCAGGGCGATGATTTGCGCGCGCTGGCGAGCTGGAGTGAGGATGTCAGAAACGGACATGGGACATCACGGGTTGATCTTCCTGCGGTTCGCGGTAGAGCAACTTAAGGATTGTGAAGCAAAACGGGCTGACAACGGCGTTGATCAAAGACGCCACAAAAAGGCGGACGCTTAGATTGTAATCCCACGACCAAAAGTCGTGAGCGGCGAGAAAAGCCAGTCGTTGAAAACTAAGGAAGAGGAATGAGGTGGCAAAAGTCGCTAACATGGCGAAAGGCGTGCCGTAAATGGCAAGGAGGGGGCGTTGTGTGCGCATGAGGAGCAAGACAACCACCCAAATGACCGGCCCTGTTCCGGGCGCGTCTGGAATGAGCCAGTCGTTCACGATACCTCCGACGAGGGCGAGCCAAATCAGCATCGCGTCGTCCATTTGCCACGCCCAGAAAACAAGGAGGATGGGGATGAGGCAAATGGGTCTTATGAAGGGGAAGGCGTTCAGCCATGGTTGCAGAAAGATCAGAAGAGCGAGGAGAAAGAGGGATAAAAGTAGGCGTTTCATTTTTTAGAAGAGCCTTCTTTGTCTCTTAAAATAATGAAGACTTCGCGCAAGTCGTCTAAGTCCACCGCCGGTTCGAGAATGCCGTCGCGGAAAAGGCCGAAGTTGCGCTCGCTGGTCAAGGGATGGGCTTCTTTGATGGCGCCAATGAGGAGCCCTTGCGGGAAGTTTCCTCCAAGGCCGGAGGTGAAGACGCTTGCGCCAAGGGGCATGGTCGTTTCACGGGAGACGTAAGTGATGCGGCAAAAGGGATCGCTGTTGTTCGCCGGTGAAGCTCCAATGGTGATGCCGCGCGCGCCGCTTCCTTCCACTTCTGCGGATATTTTGCAATTTTCATCCACAAGCAGGATGACGCGGGTAGTCGTGGGGCCGACTTCGGCTGTTTTACCTACCACGCCGCGCGCGCTGATGACGGGTTGATCCGGAGCCAAGGAACTATCGTCTTTTGAGCCGCGGTCAATGATGACGGAGCTCCACCAGTTGGACGGGTCGCGTTGGGCCACGCGGCAGGCCAGCAAGCGCATGGGAGAGGTTTTTTTGAATCCGAGCATTTCTCTCAAGCGGATGTTTTCCGCTTCCAGTTTCCGCAACTGAATGTTTTCCGTGGCCAGTTTAGTGTGTTCGGCGCGCAGTTCTCGAACTTCCTTATCGAGCAGGTCAATGGTGCGGAGGCTTTGTTGCGTCAGGACGATTTTGTTTTTGATCCAGCCCGTTGTTTTCCAAACGGGCGAGAGCGTGTTGGCGGAGAATTGGCGGAATTTTTGCGTGAATGTCGGCGAAGCAGTAAAGCCGAACCAGCCGATGACGATGATGCAAACGGCGAGGACAAGATAAAGGGGCTTTGGCATAAACTCATGCTGCGCCGAAGAAATGCGGCATGATTACATCCGCGATTCTTCCGACGTCAATTTGCTCAAATATTCCAGTTCTTGTAAAACTTTGCCGGTTCCTTCCACAACGGCGCTTAACGGGTCTTCTGCGACGTGAACGGGCAGGCCCGTTTCTTCCGCTAGAAGGCGGTCAATACCGCGCAGCAACGCGCCGCCGCCCGCTAGAACGATGCCTCGTTCCACCAAGTCGGCGGACACTTCGGGAGGGCAACGTTCCAAGCTGATGCGCACGGAGTCCACGATGATTTGAATCGGCTCCATTAACGCTTCGCGCACTTCTTGTGAGGTGATTGTCAGTGTTTTGGGTAAGCCCGCCACGAGGTCGCGTCCGCGCACTTCCATGGTCATTTCTTTTTCCATGGGGTAAGCCGAGCCTATTTTAATTTTGATTTCTTCCGCCGTGCGTTCTCCAATCATCAAGTTATACGCGCGTTTCATGTAGTTGATGATGCTCTCATCCAATTCGTCTCCCGCCACGCGCACGCTGCGGCTGAAAACGGGGCTGCCTAAGGAAATAATTGCCACTTCTGTTGTGCCGCCGCCGATGTCCACAATCATATTTCCAGCCGCGTCTTGAACGGGCAGGCCGACGCCGATGGCCGCCGCGAGGGGTTCTTCAATCAGCCGAACCGAACGCGCGCCGGCGTGCGTGACGGATTCGCAAACCGCGCGTTTTTCCACTTCCGTAATGCCGGAGGGAACGGCGACGACGACTCTTGGGCGCGGCCTGAAAAATTTCCAGCCGCGTCCGCGTGTCACGCTTTCGATAAAAGCTTTCAGCATGGCTTCTGTGATTTCAAAGTCTGAAATGACGCCGTCTTTAAGGGGGCGCACAGCGACGATGTTGCCCGGCGTGCGGCCTAGCATGCGCTTGGCTTCTTCGCCGACAGCGAGCACTTTTTTGGTGCCTTGTTGCACGGCGACGACAGACGGTTCACGCAAGACGATGCCGCGGTCGCGGACATAGATGAGCGTGTTGGCTGTGCCTAGATCAATTCCAATATCATTTGAGAAGAAACCAAAAAATCGGTTAAGCATAACGAATCTACATCGTCGCTTGACGAATGTTGAGCGTCAACCCAAAATAAATGTTTAGTTATAAATGAAAACAGGACGGGTTATTGCGTTGTTGTTGAGCGTTTTCTTTTTCCCCTTTATGGGAAAAGCTGCGCCGCCTTCTGAAGAAGAGCCGCAGAGTATTGACGCTTACAGCGCCGATTTTCAGAAATCCAGTTCACCTGCAACTCAATCTTCACCTCCTTTGTTGGATTTAAGGCCGCAGATGCTGCTTCCCGTGCCTGCGCCCGACCAGCTTCCTCAACCCGATGTTTTAGCGGCGACGCCGGTGAAGGAAGAAAAGAAAGAAGATTCCGATGGGGGAGACGTTAGTATTTACCAACAGGCCGTTCAGGCTAGTCCCAGCGACGCCACAGCGTGGTATCAGTTAGGCATTGCTTATCATAAGCAGGATCAAACCGCTCAAGCTATGGCCGCTTGGGAAAAGGCGGTGGAACTTGAGCCGAACTATGCCGATGTATGGCATAGCTTGGGCGTCGTGCATCGAAAGCAAGGAGATCAAGAAAAAGCCATTGCCGCTTGGGAAAAGGCCGTGGCGTGCAAACCTGCTCATTCTATCGCGTGGAATAATTTGGGCGTGGCGTATCGTGAGCAAAAGAAGGCGGAACAATCCATTCACGCTCTTCAACAGGCCGTTCAACACAATCCTGATTACGTTATCGCGTGGCGCAATTTAGGCGTGTCTTACGCCGAGCAGGAACAATGGGAACAGGCCGCTGCCGCATGGAAGCGGGCGACGGAGTTGGATGGCAGCAGCGCGGATTCGTGGAAGGCGTTGGGCGGAGTTTATCGCGCTCAAAACAAAATGGCCGAGGCCGAGGAAGCTTGGAAAAAAGCAGTCGCGCTTCAGCCGAGTCTGATGGATGTGTGGAATCATTTGAGCGATTTGGAACAAGAGCAGGGGCGTTTGAGCGAAGCTCTTGCCATTCTTCAAGAGGCTGTGGAAAAGGGAGCGGAGTCGCCGGATCGCATGGAGCTTTCTCAAGCGTGGAATAATATCGGCATTCTTCACAATCAGCAGGGGCATGCAGACCAAGCTATCGCTGCTTTTCGTCAAGCCGTGGCCATCGAGCCGCGTCACGTTGTGGCGTGGAACAACCTCGGCTCGCTTTTACAACAGCAAGGGCAAGCGGAAGAAGCTTTGCAAGCTTTCCAGCAAGTGACGCGGAATGAGTCTTCTCCTTCCCTTCAAACTTCTAAAGCGTGGAACGGCATGGGCGTGATTTATCATCAGCAAGGGAAACTCGACGATGCGATTCAATCCTTAGAACACGCTGTCAAAGCGAACCCGCGTTATGCGCTGGCGTGGAATAACCTTGCCGTGGCTTACCGCAAGGAAGGCGATGAGCAAAAGGCGGCGGAGGCGGAACGTCGCAGCAAGGAATCGCTCTAAAGTTGACGAAGAAGCGTTCCGTGTGTTGATAAGAAGCAGCTTGTGTTCCTAAAAAGCGCGGCCAAAATAAAAGTGAATCTCATGACGGCTGTGTTCGTCAAACTGATTCAAAATTGAAAGGAACGTGTTTTATGAAAATTAAATCCATGTTGACGCTCGGCTTTTTCGGCTTGGCGATGGCAGCTTCTCCTTTGGTGATGCCAGTTAAGGCGCACACTGCTGGTGATTTTGCCGCATCGAAAGGCGTTGAAAGAGTCCTTGAATGTTGCGCGCATTACAAGGTGTGCAAGAAATGCAATAGATGCTATAAGATGCACAGGAAGTGCTTCAAAAAATGTCACCACAGGCATCATCACATGCACCATCATAAGCATCACCACCACCATTCTTAATTTTTAAAAATTTAGCAAAACGCAAAACCGGCGAGAGGGTTTCCTCCCGCCGGTTTTTTTTATCAACCAACTATTAGGATTCGGAGAAATAGCCTTGTTCGCCGTGGTCGGTGACGTCGAGTCCCGTTTCCTCGCCTTCTTGCGTCGGTCTCAAGCCGAGGACTGCTTTGATGGCAAGAGCGATGACGACTGTGGCCGCTACAGCTAGGACGATGGTGAAGATCATGCCTTTGAGTTGTTCCAGCCAGAGCGTGTGGCCAACGATGTCTTTTAGGTTCGTTGCTAAGTTCGCATTTGCGGAGTGAGTCGCAAAGAAGCCGGTCAGCAGCGTGCCCAATGAGCCGCCAACGGCGTGCACGCCGAAGGTGTCCAGCGCGTCGTCATAACCGAACGCGGATTTTAATTTTGTGCAAGCGAGGAAAGGAATGATGCCTGCCGCAACGCCGATGGCTACCGCGCCTGAAGGAGTGACGAAGCCGCAGCCCGGTGTAATCACCACCAAACCCGCCACCGCGCCGGAACAGAAACCGAGGACGCTGGCTTTGCCTTTTAAGATAAATTCACATGCCGCCCATGCGAAGGAGGCGACGGCTGTGGCCAGCGTCGTCGTTGTGAAGGCGTTGGCGGCAATGCCGTCGGCTGCGAGCGCGCTGCCGGCGTTGAAGCCGTACCATCCCACCCACAGCATGCCTGTGCCTACCATGCAAAGGACAAGGCTATGCGGCGGCATGGGGGTTTTGCCAAAGCCGATGCGCTTGCCGAGAATCAAGCACAGGATCAGCGCAGACCAGCCTGACGACATGTGAACCACTGTGCCGCCGGCAAAATCAATCGCCTTAATCGTAGCATCAGCGTTCCACACGCCGTTCATCCAACCCGTGGCGCCCCAGATCATGTGAGCGAGGGGAAAATATACTAAGAACATCCATGCTATGACAAAGCTCATGATGGCTGTGAATTTCATGCGTTCGGCAATGGAGCCGATGATCAACGCGGGCGTGATGATGGCGAACATGAGTTGATACATAGCGAAGACGTTTTGCGACACCCAGTAAGCGTAGTTTGAGTTAGGCGCAGAATCCACGCCACGCAGGAAGAAGAACTCTGTTCCTCCTAAAAACGGCCCTAAAATGGTTCCCTTGAAACTGGAGCCGAAGACGAGGCTATAGCCTACCGCCCACCAAAGAATCGTAACGACACCGGCGATGCCGAGGCACTGCGCCAATACGGAAAGCACGTTTTTGGATCGCACCAGTCCGCCGTAAAAGAGGGCCAAGCCGGGCAGCGTCATAAAAAGCACTAGCGCGGCGCAGATCATCATCCACCCGTTGTGGCCGGGGCCGCTGATGTTGATGTCTTTGGGCGCGGCGTTGTTGACGTAGGCTTCCAAGTTCGCCACGCGCTCTTCCATGGAAGGAGCGGCAGGCTGCGCCATGAGAGGCCCTGCCATGCCCATGAGGGCAAGTGTGGTGACGATGCAAAGTTGAGATAACCGATTCATTCATTTCCTCCGTTGTTTTAAGCTAATGGAGGAAAGAAAGCATGCATCGTGCCAATTCTATAAATCATTGAAAATGAATATATTTATGGCGAAGATTGGAGCGTTTTGGCTTTTTTTAGACACGGAACTGGCAAAGTTAGGCCATGTTGAGCATTTTTTTTAGCGCGATTATTCAAAAAGTTGATGCATGGCTTTGACGGGGAAAAAGCGTCCCGGGCATTGCGTGTGGCCGGGTTGGATTTCACGATGGGTGGTAAATTGGGGAGGGCCGGAAGGGTTGCGTGTGGAAAGATAATTGATCAGTTCCACGAGGGCCGCAATTTGACGTCGGGTTGGCCGGTTTTTTTCAAAGTCTCCTACTAGGCAAATGCCGATGGAAACTTCATTTAATGCGTCAATGGAAAGGTGGCCGCCTTGCAGTTGGCGCGTCCAGCGTGAACCGACTTCGATTTCGCCATCGCCGGAATCCGTGCCGTTGCCGATGACGAAATGGTAAGCAAGGCCGTTTTCCATGCCGCGCACATGGGAGTGGTAGTAATCGAAAATTTTCGCGCTGCCGCTGCTGGTGCCGCTGTGGTGGACGACGATGTATTTCCACCGCCGCCAAAGCCGCGGGGCGTCCATGCGGGAACGCGCTTTGGAAACGAAGACATATTCTTGTCCCTGTTTTTTCGCTGTTATGATAAGGGGTTTGTTTTTTGGCGTTTCTTCGGTTTCTTTTTTTTCGATGGTCTGTCGCGGTAGAGGTGGCGGCGGAATGGGGAGATGGATTGGGGCTGGAGGAGGTGGTGGGTTCGCGGTAATGAGTGCGCGCACGCGTAGTTTTTGGCCGATTCGCACGACGTCGGATTTTAATTGATTCAATCCGCGCAGTTTTTCCAGAGACAGGCCGTATTTGCGCGCGATGCCGATGAGCGTGTCACCGGATTGGACGACGTGCCAATCGCTTGCAGCTGGCGGCGCGGTGGGTGTTGGGGCGGGCGGAGGTTGTTGCGCGGGAGTGGAGGAAGGGATTTTTAAATTCTGGCCGACGCGAAGGCTGGCGGGTTTTAATCCGGGGTTTGCTTTTAAAATATCGCCGACAGCAACGTGGTATCGGAGGCTTAAATCGTAGAGAGTGTCCCCCTTTTTGATTTTATGAATCGTTTCCGCGCCAAGGCACAAACCCGCGATCAATCCCCATGCTACCAGCGTGAAGAAACGACGAAACACGCCATCACGCTAGCGGTCTCGCTTTTTTCTTGAAGACAAAAACGAAAATAATCGGAGTGTGTTGAGAAAACATTTCAGGCGGGGTGAAGTTTATTCATCAGCTCTTCGCTGATGTCCGCGTTGGTGAAGACGTTTTGCGTGTCGTCATGCTCTTCCAGTTTTTCAGTAAGGTTGATCAGTTTGCTTGCGGCGTTTTCATCCGTCACAGAGATTAAGTTATCGGCGAGATAAACGAGCTTGGCTTCGCGGACGGTGAGGGAAGCGTTTTTCAGCGCTTTTTCCACGGCGTCAAAACGGTCGAGAGGGCAAATGACTTCCACTCCTTCTTTAAGCTGTTTCACATCTTGTGCGCCCGCGTCCAGCGTCGCTTCCAAGACGGCGTCTTCGGAGTTGCTTTCGACAAAAAAAGTCGCCACGCGTTTGAACATCCACGCCACGCTGCCGCCAAGGTTGCCGGTGTTTTTGGAAAAGGTAGAGCGAATTTCCGCCGCGGTGCGGTTTTTGTTGTCCGTTGTCGCTTCCACGAGAATGGCGACGCCACCCGGGCCGTAGCCTTCATAAAGGATTTCTTCAATGGCGCTGCCTTCTCCTTTGCCTGTGCCTTTATTGATGGCGTTTTCGATTTTATCCGACGGCATGCTTTGACCGCGCGCGGTGGCGATGGCGGTGCGGAGGCGCGGGTTGAAGTTGGGGTCGCCGCCGCCGTTTTTTGCCGCGATGGTGATTTCTTTGGAAAGCTTGCTGAAGAGTTGTCCGCGCCGAATGTCTTCGACGCCTTTGTAGCGTTTAACTTTTGACCAATGGCTATGCCCGGACATGCGTGAATTGAAAAAGGGAAAAGGGAAAATGTCAATTTGTTTGCCCCTTTTCCCACAGGGAGGTTGCCGCGTCGCCTTTTTGCTTCAAGCGAAAAGTCTCCTCGCAATGACGATGGGAGGTGAGGCAAATGTTGAGAGACTCGCATTTGCTCGAAAACATTACTCACTAAAAGCGTCGAAGAACCTCTTTTATATTGTCATTTGGCGGCTGCTTCGCATGTTTGAGCGTTTATGTCCGAGTGGTTGATCACTGCGTTTTTGGGGCTTGTGGAGGGGGTCACGGAATTTTTGCCGATTTCTTCCACGGGTCATTTGATTTTGGCGCAAGACTGGCTTCATGTCCATCGGTCGGAGTTTTTTGACGTGGGTATTCAGGCGGGCGCGGTTTTGGCGGTGGTGTTGGTTTATTGGAAGCGGCTTACGGGGCTTTTGTTGGATTGGAAGAAGGCCGAAAATAAAGTTTTTTTGGCTAAATGCGCAGCAGCGTTCATCGTGACGGCTGTGTTGGGTTTGTTGGCGCGGAAGGTTGGTTTTTCGCTGGAAGATTCTAACGCAGCGGCGGTGACGGCGGCGGTGGTCATCGGCGCGTTTTTGATTTTTTACGCCGAGTGGCATTTGCGCCATCGAAAGGTTTCAGAGGCGATTTCATGGCCGACGGCTTTGTTGGTGGGGTTGGCGCAGGTCGTCGCGGGCGTTTTTCCCGGCACGTCGCGTTCGGCGGCGACGATTATTGCTGCGATGTTTATGGGTTCTTCGCGCATGGCGGCGACGGAGTTTTCGTTCGTGCTCGGCATCCCGACGATGTTTGCGGCGAGCGGTTATTTAATCGCCAAGGATTTTATGAAGGGCGTTTATCCCTCGACTCATGAAATGGCGCATTTTGCGCTGGGTTTTGTTGTGGCGACAGTGACAGCGTTCATCGCGGTGAAATGGTTGCTGAATTTTATCCGTTCGCATACGTTCACGCCTTTTGCTTGGTATAGGCTCGCCCTCGGCGCGGTTTTGATTACGTGGTTGTTACTGGGCGGACCGGAAGCGTGACGCTGGAGGGGCTGACAAGGCCGCCGGACACAATCATTTTCCATGCTTGGCGCATTTGCAGGTCGCTGACGAGCACTTCGGATTCTTCAAAAACAAGAACGAATCCTGTAATGGGATTGGGCGAGTTGGGGATGAAGACCACGGCCATTTTTTTGCTTTCAGCGTTGGTGAATCTGCCTGTCAGAAAACCCAGCAAGTAACCCTTGGAGCCGGGATAGCGGACATAGACAACTTGTTTTCCCGTGAGACCATCGGGGCGCGTCATTTCCTGAAACGCTTCAACGATTTGTTTGGCTAGTTTGTAGATGGCATTGAAAACGGGAAGGCGCAGAAGGAAATTGTCTAAAATGCGAACCAGTTTTTTTCCAAGATAATTGGACATCAGAATGCCAAGCCCCAGCAAAAGCAAAAACGTCATGGCAAAACCTGCGCCGGGGATGGTGCCGTTCATGATCATCCATGAAGGGAAAAAATTAGGATTTTGAACGATGGTGGCGCGGACGATGGGGTCGCAAAAGGAATTGACGAGTTGGTAGATCAACTGAAGCACCCAAAGGGTGATGATGAGAGGGAAGGCGACGAAAAGGCCCGTGATGAATTTGTTCCGCACCCATGCGAAGGAAAAAAGTTTTTCCTTTGATGACTTGGACGGCGCGCTTTCTTGAATGGGATCTAAAAGGTCTTCAGGTTTGGGCGAGTTACCGGGTGTCATTTCATCCACTTAATGGCAAGAAATCCTAAGACGCCAAGGAGAAAACCGATGGTGACAGCTAGTTCAAAATTCTTTTCCAAAAACGGTTTCATTTTGACGCCGCCGAAGCGGATAACGGCGGCGACGAGGAAAAAGCGCGCAGAACGGCCGATAACGGAGGCTAGGATGAGCGAGTGCAAAGAAAAATCAAAAACGCCGGAGGCGATGGTGAAGATTTTATAGGGAATCGGCGTGAAGGCGGCGCAAAGGATGGCCCAGAAACCGTATTGTTGGTAGAGGTGTTGCACGGTGTCGAAATTAGCTTGTGTGAAACCGGCGACGCCGAGGTAGCGGAAGAACAAAGGCCCCACTGCGTCCCATAGTTCTTTCCCAATCCACCAACCAAAAACGCCGCCCAGCGCCGATGCAAGAGAGCACCAGAAGGCGTAGCGGATCCATTTTTTGGGCGCGCCGAAGCAAAGCGCGATGAGCAAGATGTCGGGGGGGATGGGGAAAAAGGAAGATTCAGCGAAGGAGATCACCATCAATCCTGTGAGAGCGTGGCGGGAGTCTGCCCAAGAAAGCGTCCAGTCGTAAATACGCCGCAGCCAACTGGCTTTTTTAGGAAGAACGGGGGCAGAATCGGGAGAAGGATTCATAATGAAAGGCAAGAAAAGAAGCTTTTTAAGGAAGCAGCTTTTGAACAAGCTGGCTCAACGTTTTGTTGTCCGCGCGGCCTGCGGCTTTGGCTTGCGCAATTTTCATCACCGCGCCCATTTGCGCTTTGCTTGTGGCTCCGGCTTCCGCGATGGAATCTTTCACTAACTTTTCGGTTTCCGCCGGCGTCATCGCGGAAGGCAAGTAACCGTCCAGATGTTTCATTTCCGCTTGTTCTTTAGCTGCAAGGTCTTCTCTGCCGCCTTTTTTAAAACTTTCGATGGAATCCTGCCGTTTTTTCATTTCCTTGCGAACGGCGGCGATGACTTCTGCATCCGTTGGGACGCCGTCCGCGCCGTGTTTTTCAATGGCGGCGTATTTCACGGCGGATTTTAACATGCGCAAGACGGACAGCTTTTCCGCATTTTTATCGCGCATAGCCTGTTTAAGTTCTTCATCAATGCGTTGGACAAGGGACATGCGGCGCAGTGTAAGGAGAAGACTTGAGGGCGCGAGAAGATTCTTTGTTTTTCTGAATGTGAAACGGCTTGCTCTCGTCTAAAAAAGGTGAAAAATAAACCCATGAAAGCACGTTTCTTTTTGTTTTTAATTGCCGCTGTTATTGTTATGCCTTTTAGCCTCGTCGCCGCCGAGGAAGAAAAAAATGCCTTAGCAGACGGCAATAACCAATTTGCCCTTGATCTTTACGCGAAGATAAAAAGCAAAGAAGGCAACCTTTTTTTCTCTCCTTACAGCATCACGACGGCTTTCGGCCTGTTGCAGGCGGGCGCGAAAAATGAAACAGCCGATCAAATCGCCGATGTTTTTAATTTTCCTGAAAATGTGAATGAACTTAACGAGGCTTTTCGTAAATTTCAGAGTCATCTGAATGAATTGGGGTTGAAGGGCGACATTCAATTGAGCGTTGCTAATGCGCTTTGGGCGCAGAAAAAATACTCTTTCTTGGAAAGCTACTTGCGCGCCGCGAAAAAATATTATGATGCCCAGCTCACGAATCTCGATTTTTTCAATCCCGTTCAAGCTTGCAAACAAATCAATGAATGGGTGGAGAAGAAGACGCATTCTAAGATCAAAAACCTTGTTTCGCCCGGCGCGGTTTCTCCGCAAACGCAACTCATTTTGACCAACGCCATCTATTTTTTCGGTCATTGGGACAAGGCTTTTAAGAAAGAGGATACTC
Organism: bacterium; assembly: GCA_043805085.1. Lineage (GTDB taxonomy): Bacteria > Verrucomicrobiota > Verrucomicrobiia > Methylacidiphilales > Verrucolacustridaceae > JAZDII01. The sequence goes on along the minus strand of JAZDII010000045.1, from coordinate 2,254 downwards.
AAGAAGCGGCAGATTTTTATTTGGAAAATAAGGCGGCGGTAAAGGCGGCGATGATGTTTCAAAAAGAAAAATTCTCTTACGGAGAAAACGACGACTTGCAAGCGCTGGAACTGCCTTACAAAGGCCGCGCGCTTTCGATGATTGTCCTCTTGCCAAAGAAGAGAGACGGTTTGGCGGGGTTAGAAAATGAGTTGGACGAGGAAAAATTGAAGACGTGGCTTGCTGTTCTTGGAACGCCACAGGAAGTTCAAGTTTATTTGCCCAAGTTTAAGATGGAATCTTCTTTCAGCTTAAGCGAGACGCTGGCGGGCATGGGCATGTCCGACGCTTTTGATGCCAAAGCCGATTTTTCCGGCATTGACGGCGGCAAGAGCCTCTTCATTTCCGCCGTCCTGCACAAAGCCTTTGTGGAAGTGGATGAGAAGGGCACGGAAGCGGCGGCAGCGACGGCGATTATCATGTCAAAAACCGCTTTTATGCCGGAAAAACTGCCTGTCGTTTTTAAGGCGGATCATCCCTTCCTCTTCCTCATCCGCGAAAATGCTTCCGGCGCGATTTTGTTTTGGGGAAGGATGAGCAATCCCAATACTGCGATGTGAAAAGCGAGCCGGAGATGGGGATTGAACCCACGACCCACGGTTTACGAAACCGTTGCTCTACCGCTGAGCTACTCCGGCGATTGTAAAAATCTTAAAAAGGGGAATAAAGAATCGCAAATAGGCGGTTTGGCTGTCGAGCTTAATTAGCGCGGCGATTAGCGGTAGTTTCCGGCTTGCAGTTCGAACATCCGCGCGTATTGGCCGCCACGGCGCATGAGTTCGTCATGGGAACCGGCTTCGGCGATGCGGCCGTTGGCGAGCACGTAGATGCGGTCGGCCATGCGGACGGTGGAGAAGCGGTGGCTGATGAGGATGGTTGTGCGTCCGTTGGCGAGTTGGCGGAATTTTTGAAAGACTTCGTATTCGGCGGAGGCGTCCAGCGCGCGGGTCGGCTCGTCCAGAACGACGATGGGGGATTCTCGAATGAAGGCGCGGGCGAGGGCGATTTTTTGCCATTCGCCGATGCTTAGTTCTTGTTCATCGTCCAGCCATTTGCCGAGCCGCGTTTCGTATCCGCGCGGCAGTTTTTTGATGACGTCATCCGCGCCGGATATGTGCGCGGCTGCTTCGATTTTGTTGTCGTCCGGCGCGAGGCGGGTATTTCCCAGCCAGATGTTTTCGCGGGCGGTGAGGTAGTAGCGGGCGTAGTCTTGGAAAAGAACGCTGATTTGGCGTCGCCAAACGGCAAGGTCCAGCGCGCGCAGGTCAATTCCGTCAAGCGTGATGCTTCCGCTCGTCGGGTCGTAAAGGCGGCAGAGCAGTTTGATGAGCGTTGATTTGCCTGCGCCGTTGGCGCCGACCAGCGCGATGTGTTCTCCCGCGCGGATTGAGAACGTCACGTCGTCGAGCACGGCATGGCTGGAATCGTCGTAGCCAAAGTGAACATGGTTAAACGCGATGCCGCGTTGTATCGGTTGAGGCAACGGGCGGGGCGAGGGCGGCGACACCACGCGCGGTTGCAGTTCCAGAAATTCATACAAGTTGGTTAAAAACAAGCTGTCCTCGTATAAATTCGCCAGTCCTTTGAGAACTTCGTGCAAATAGTTTTGTCCGTTTTGGAATGCTTGGTAATACATCACCAGCCCGCCGAGCGTGATGATTCCTCGCACGGTTTGGTAGGCGAGGTAGGCCAGCGCGCCGAAAATCGCAAGCAGACCGGCGAGTTGGGCGGTGAGCTCCGTCAAGGCGCGGTGCGTCATCAGGCGCAAGCGTTCGAGCCGCAGAATCTCACGCACATCATTAAAGCGTTGGATGAACAGTCCGCCTAAATCAAATAACCGGATTTCCTTGGCGTGCGTTTCGTCGGTCAGGAGCGATTGGAAATACCAGTTCTGCCGTTCCGTCGGCGTGCGCTGCCGCTGCCACATATAGAGCTGGCGCGAGTATTTAAGCCGCGCAAGCGTGCCCGGAACGGCGGCGGCTAGGAGAACAACGGCGATAATCCAATGGAGCGAAAAAAGCAATCCCGCAAGAGCCGCCAATGCCAATCCGCTTTGCGCGACTTGTGTCAGGCCGTTGACGACGCTCATGGGACGATAGTGCACTTCCTGTTGAGCGCGGTGCATCGCGTCGTGATATTGCGCGTTCTCGTAATGAGCCAAGTCCAGCGCGACGGCTTTAGCGTGCAAGAGCGATTGCACATGGTCGGTGACGGC
>JAZDII010000044.1:0-4513 GCA_043805085.1 bacterium | reverse complement strand
CAGCCGGTCAAATTGCTCACCTTCCTTCATGTGCGCGAGGATGAGCACACGCTTTTCGGCTTTTTGACGACGGAGGAGCGCGATTTGTTTAAACTCCTCGTCGCGCACGTGTCAGGCGTGGGGCCGAAGCTGGCGTTGATGATTCTTAGCGGCTGCGCGCCGGAGCAATTGCGCTCTGCCGTGGCGCAAGGCGACGCGGCGTTTCTTGCGCGCATGAAAGGCGTCGGGAAAAAGACGGCGGAACGAGTGATTGTGGAACTGCGGGATAAAGTGGGCATTGCTTCAACGTGGGCGGCGACGGCGTCCGCTTCTCTTTCGCCGGAGCAACAGAAACAAAACGACGCGCTGCTGGCTCTGCTGGCCTTAGGTTACAAACAGCCGGATGCGCTGAAAGCGTTGAAAAACGCCAATCCCAAAGCTAGTGTAGAGGAAATGGTAAGAGACGCGCTGAAGGGAATTTAACCCTTTCTTGGCTCTATCTAAAAATATCCTTCAAATATACGCGAAGGTGTGTCATGATGCTTCTCTTTTTATGAAATTCCGCGCACATTTACTTCTGTTCTTGCTGATAGCTTGCGTGTTTATCACGTGCGCGCCCTCTGAAGAGCCACAAAAAACCGCTCCTTCTAAGAAAACTTTTTCGCAAAAAGCTCCAAAATCACCCACGAAATTGCCTCAACAGGAAGACCTTTCGCCTCAATTGCGGAGGGCGCCGATTATCGTTGCTAAGTTATTGGAGCAGTATCACTTCGCCCGTCAACCGCTCAACGCTGAAAAAGCGAAAGAGTGGATTGATTCTTACATGCGCGCTCTGGATTATAATCACTTTTTCTTTTTTGAATCGGATTTGGAAGATTTTCAAAATCGCTTTGCCGCTGACCTTGCCGAACGAACGAAGCAGGGCGACCTTTCCGCCGCTTACGCGATTTTTGATGTTTTCCTTAAGCGCGTGGAAGAGCGCACGCAGTGGACGTTGCAACGCTTGGAAAAGCCGCTCGATTTTTCCAAGGATGAAGATTATGAGCTGGACCGTTCCAAGGCTCCGTGGCCTAAGGATCAAGCCGAAGCGGACGCGCTTTGGGAAAAGCGGGTGAAGTTCGACGTGCTGCAAGAACGCATGGCGGTGGACAAAGAAAAGAAAGACAAGAAGGAGAAAAAAGAGCCGCCGTTAAAAGTCGTGGCCAAGCGTTACCAACGCCTTCAACGCGCCGCGCATGATTACGACAGCGAGGACATTCTCCAAACTTATCTTAACGCGCTTTCCAGCCTTTATGATCCTCATTCGCAATACATGAGTCCGGCAACGTTGGAGGATTTTTCCATCGGCATGAAGCTGGCTTTGGTGGGCATCGGCGCGGTGCTGACTTCCGAAGACGGTTACTGCACGATCAAAGAAATCATCCCCGGCGGCCCTGCCGACTTGGATAAACGCCTCGGCATGAATGACCGCATCATCGCTGTGGCGCAGGATAATGAGCCGTGGGTGGATGTGGTGGATATGAAATTGCGCAATGTGGTACAGCTCATTCGCGGCGAAAAAAATACCGTGGTTCGACTCAAGGTGATCCCTGCCAACGTCACGGACCCTTCTCAATCCAAAGAAATCAAACTTGTCCGCGATAAAATTGAACTGACCGCCCAGCAGGCCAACGCGCAAATTGTCGAAAGAAAAGACGTCAACGGCAAAGCCTGGCGCATCGGTGTCATCGAAGTGCCTTCTTTTTATGGAGACGTGGGGGGAGAGGACGCTTCATCGGCGGGAAACGGCGCACCGCCTCACAGCACAACGGATGATGTGGTTCTTTTGCTGGAGCGTCTTCAAAAGGAAGGCATCAACGGGCTGGCTCTTGATCTGCGCCGCAACGGCGGAGGTTTGTTGGATGAAGCCGTGAATCTTTCCGGCCTTTTCATTGAAAAGGGGCCGGTCGTGCAAGTGAAAGATCAAAACGGCAATGTGCGCGTTTATGCGCCAAAAAAATCCAATTTGATTTACACAGGCCCGATGATTGTCCTGACGAGCCGCCAAAGCGCGTCAGCCTCGGAAATTTTTGCCGGTTGCATGCAAAATTACGAACGCGCGTTGATCGTCGGCGATAAAAACACGCACGGGAAAGGCACGGTGCAGGCTGTCGTTGAATTAGACAAACTCATGAATGAAGGAGGGGGAGATTCCGCCCAAGCTGGCGCGCTGAAGTTGACGATTCAAAAGTTTTATTTGCCCAATGGCCATTCCACCCAAAACCGCGGCGTCGTGCCGGACATCAGCCTCCCCTCGCCTAATGATTATCTCAAAATCGGCGAGGCTGACGCGCCGCATGCTTTGCCGTGGGATGAAATCCGTCCCGCCAAATTCAAGAAAGCGAGTTTTTCTTTTCTCAACCAAATCAAAAAACTGCGCGAGCATTCTCAAAAACGAATTTCAGAAAGCAAACCCTATCAACTTTTGCAGGAAGAAATCGAAAAGCTGCGCGTTAGATTGGAAGAGGGCAAAATTTCTTTGAACGAGACTAAACGAATCCAAGAACGCGACGCCGATGAAATCCGCCGCAAGCGCGCCAAGGAATTTGAAAAACAATTGACCGAGGAAGAAAAGAAGATCGTCCGTTTTGTCGTCAAGGGCGACCGCAATAACGCCCACGTGGAACTCGACGCGGAAAAGAAGCTGTCCAAGAATGCCGCCAAAGCGGAAGATAAGGAAAACGACGAAGAAAATGCCAGCCCTTCTTATGCCAAGGATTTAGGCTTGAGGGAAACGCTGGACATCATGGCGGACATGCTCTCCCTCTCTCAAACCTCTTCTTCCCTTCCAACCCTTACCGCGCACACGCCTTAGTTCGCGCCGGAAGTTGCCTTGGCTCTGTGGAGCAGGCCGGCAGCGGTAATTTTATCAAAGCATTCTTGGCACATGCCATGGCTGACACCCTCGATTTCTGATTCAGCTTCACCAAGGGATTTGCCGCACCACGCGCACACGAGAAGAAGCTTATTTTTGCGGCGGCCAAATTTGAAGGCAACGCGCCCTCTAAATACTTGCTCTGGAATAGCTATCACTTCACCGGACGGCAGCAAGACGGAGACATCCGTTTTTTCCGTATCTTCGTCAAACCGGTGAATTCTGCTTCGTCCATCCATTTGGACGGGCAATCTGTGAGCTACGTGAACGTTAGATGTTGAAGACGAGCCATTTTCATTAAAAACGACACGCTGCGGAGGGATGGAGTCTTCCGCGCCTTCTTGTCTCAATCTCACTATTTTCACACTCATGTAATGTGAGCTCCTCTGTTTTCGTCAATACTTTGACGCTTCTTTAAAGTTAACCCCTTTTGACTGACAAAACAAGGGGAGCAAGGAAAAGAACGCGGCCTATCCCCCCCTCACGCTTGACCATGAATGGAACAAAGCTTATCCTGATCGATTCCATGGAACTGTCGCCAGAATATTATCCGCAACACGAATGCGGTGTGTTCGCCGTGTTCGGCCATCCTAATGCGGCAGAGTTGACTTACTACGGCCTTTACGCGCTCCAGCACCGAGGTCAGGAAAGCGCGGGGATTGTGACGGCATTGGAAGACGATGCTCCGTTTAAGGTTCACAAAGGGATGGGCTTGGTGACGCAGGTGTTTTCCAAGCAAGATTTACTGGAGTTGAGAGGAACGCGCGCCGTCGGCCATGTGCGCTACTCCACGATGGGTTCCAGCCACATCAAAAATGCCCAGCCGCTTGTGGTAAATTGCGCGCGCGGGCAAATCGCCATCGGCCACAATGGAAACCTCGTCAATGCTGACGCTTTGCGCAGCGAATTGGAAGCTGCCGGCTCGATTTTTCAAACCACGTCCGACAGTGAAATCATTCTTCATCTCATGGCGCGGCCTTGCGAAAAACGCCGCGAGAATCATCTCATCTCCGCTTTAAGCAGGATACGGGGCGCGTGGTCGCTGGTGATGATGGGCGAACGCGAGATTATCGGCGCGCGCGATCCGTTCGGGTTTAGGCCTCTTTGCATCGGAAAATTAGAAGGCTCATATATTCTTTCCAGCGAGACGTGCGCCTTGGATTTGCTCCGCGCCGAGTTTGTGCGGGACGTTGAGCCGGGCGAGATTGTGGTGATTGACGCGGACGGCCTTCATTCCTTGAAGCCTTTTCACGAAAGCGAGCGAAAGGCATTTTGCATCTTTGAATACGTTTATTTCATGCGGCCTGACAGCACGATCAGCGACGTCAATGTTTGTTCCGCCCGCATCCGTATGGGACGCGAGCTAGCCAAGCTGCACCCCGCCGAGGCGGACATTGTCGTGCCCATTCCGGATTCAGGAAATTACGCGGCTCTCGGTTACGCGGAGCAACTCGGCATCCGCTATGGTCAAGTTTTCGTCCGCAACCACTACGTCGGGCGAACGTTTCTGCAGCCAACGCAGCTCATCCGCGATTTCCATGTTCGCGTGAAACTCAATCTCATTAAAAATTCTGTTAAAGACAAACGTGTGGTCGTGATTGACGACTCCATCGTCCGCGG
>JAZDII010000043.1:0-6606 GCA_043805085.1 bacterium | reverse complement strand
CGCCGTGCTGATGAAACGCCCGCGCGCGGACTCCGCCGCCGCAAACGCGCTGGAGGCGGCACCGCGCGCAACGTCCTTGAAGTAGAGGTAATCGGTTTCTTAATCCGATCAATAAAGGGTCTGTGGATTGTGTCCAAATTTTACTGAACGGCGTTTGCTTCACATTGCCGAGGAAATGCGTTTGCCAGAATTGGTCGGGATGCGCCTCGCCTTGCGAATCAATATTGCCGATGCCCACGCCGGAGCTGTTCGCGCCGCCGCCGTTCCAGAGCAGGAAATCGAGGACTTGCCGCGCGCGCGGATGGTTTTCCTTTTTCATTTTTAACCAGAGATAAGCGTTGTCGGCGGGCTGGTCCACGGTGAGAACTTCGCGCGGCGTTCCCGCTTGCGCCCAAGCCAGCGTTCGCGCGAGGATGCGTTCCAATGCGCTTCGCGTTTCGTCGGGCGAAAGAAATTGCAGGGTCGCGCCGCGCCCGCTTCCGACGAGGTGATAAAAGCACACGCGGTCAATGTTGGTTTGTTCCACGAAGTCTAAAATGCGATCAAGATCGGTGACGGTGTGGCGCGAGAGCGTGAGCCGCAGGCCGACTTTTTGCCCGGCTTCCTTGCAGTGTTGAAACGCCCGAGCGGTTTTTTCAAACGCGCCTTGACGTCCGCGAAAGCGGTCGTGCGTTGCGCCGATGCCGTCCAAGGAAATGCCGACATAGGCGAGGCCGAGCGATTTGATTTTTTGCGCGGCGGCTTTGTCCAGCAACGTCGCGTTCGTGGAAAGCGTGACGCGCAGCCCCTTGGCGCGAGCCTCGGCGGCGATGTCAAAAAAACGCGGATGCAGGAGCGGCTCGCCGCCGGACAAAAGCAGCCCCGGCACGCCGAAGGCGGCGAGGTCGGCGATGACCGCGCGGCATTCTTCCCATGTCAATTCGTTCGGATACTCGCGCGCTTCCGAGTCTGAATAACAATGGAGACAGTTTAAATTGCAGCGTCTCGTGATGTTCCAAACAACGATGGGCTTTCGCGCCGCCGCGCTCATCGGCGCGCCTGCGCCTTGGCCGTAGCGGAGATCATCGTGAGGCTGATTCACGCCGCAATAAAGTTTAGTGAGGTTAAGCATGAATGGGAATCTCGTCTTGTTGCGGCTGATAGGAACAGAGCGGCTCGGCGGCGAGGAAGTCGCCCGTCATCGCGTAAGCCCGCGCGCGGGAGCCGCCGCAGATGCCGTTAAATTCGCATCGTCCGCATTTGCCTTTGAGTTGAGAAGAATCGCGCAACGAGCGGAAGAGGGGATGATGGCGATAAACGTCAATGAGTTCTTCGTCCTTCACATTTCTTGTGGCGATAGGCAGGAAGCCGCTCGGATGAATTTCGCCCGTGTGAGAAACGAAGACAAAACCCTTGCCGTCGTTCAGGCCGAGGATGCGGCTTTCTTGGACGGATAAACCGGAACGCTGCAAAAACACGCGGCGGTAATGCTGTCCTTCCGTCGTTTTAATTTGATAGGGCGTTTTGCAGGAAACTTCAAAAAGTCGCACGAAAAAATCTTCCATGTCTTGCGCGTGAAGAGAAGTTTCATTCCGCCCGCGGCCCGTCGGCACCAGCATGAAGAGGCTCCACGTCATCGGTGAAATTCCGTCTAACAAACGACGAAATGAATCAAGCTGCCGCCAATTCGTTGGAGTAATCGTCGTGTTAATTTGCAGGGCGATGTTGGCTGCTTGAGCGCGGCGGATGGCTTCCATCGTCCAATCCCACGAATGTTGCGAACCGCGAAAAGCGTTGTGCGTTTCTTCGTCCGCGCCGTCAAGGCTGATGGACATGCTCGCCGCGCCCGCTTGTTTGAGTTGCTTAAAATCCGTTTTGAGGAGCTGCGGCGTCGCGCTGGGGCTGATGGCGACGCGGAAAGTTTTGCTCGCGGCGGCGCGTTGGATGAGTTCCAAAAGATCGGGGCGCAACATCGGATCGCCGCCGGTGAAAATAAATAATTGCGGTTGGGCACGCTCGACTTGAGCGATGAGTTCCATCGCTTGCGCCGTGGTGAGTTCTTCGGGATGCCGCTTAGGTTGGGCTTCGGCGCGGCAATGGCGGCAAGCCAACGCGCACGCGCGCGTCGTTTCCCAAACGATCATGTAGGGGGGTTGCCCGAAGTCATGCCCCGCTTTCATTTGCGAGAAACAACGTTTTGAGGCGCGCCGGCAAGAAACGCGCGCAGGTTTTCGCATGCGATTTGAATCAAACGCTGGCGCGCGACGCGGGATGTCCACGCGATGTGCGGCGTGACAACGCAATTTTTAGCGAAGAGAAGAGGATTTTCAGGATGCGCGGGTTCTTCCGCTAAAACATCAAGCCCCGCTCCGGCGATTTTTCCTGTGCTCAATGCCTCCGCGAGGGCGTTTTCATCTACAAGCTTACCTCTGCTCGTGTTCAGAAAAAAAGCGGAGGGCTTCATTAACGCCAATTCCTCCGCGCCGATCAGGTCGGAATTTTGCTCCGTCAAAGGACAGTGCAGCGAGACGACGTCGCTTTCTTTCAACAATTCTTGCAAAGAACAAAAAACCACGCGCCTTGGCCGCCGCCGAGGAACTGTGCGCGTGTGAACGAGGACTTTCATGCCGAACCCTTCCGCAATGCGCGCGACGATCTTGCCGATATTGCCGAAGCCGATGATGCCCATAGTTAGCCCATTTAATTCAATCACCGGATGATGAAGATAATCCGCGACGTGATGCGACGTCCATTCGCCGCGATGTGTCATATTGTTGTAAAAGTGAATGTGGTTAGTCAAATCAAGAAGCAGGGCAAACGTTGTTTGCGCGACAGAATCGGAGCTATAACTGGGAGCGTTTGTGACGGTGATGCGTCGTTCTTTGGCGCATTCCACGTCCACGCTGTTGTAGCCGGTGGCCATCAAGCCGATGTAGCGCAGATGCGGCAGTTGAGAGAGTGTCGTCCCGTCGAGCGGTGTCATGCTGGTGACCAAAATGGCTTCAGCTTCTTTGGCTCGCGGGACGATTTCATGATGAGAGGTTCTTTCGTAAAAAGTCACGTCTCCCAATTTTTCCAGTTCGTCCCAATACAAATCTTCCGAGTGGCAAGCATACTTGTCCAGCAACACAACTTTCATCTTTTTAACATAGCCTTTTTGCGCTCGCTCGGCCAGTTTCTTCTCTCGTGCGAATGGCGAGCGTTAACAACATTTTTTCGCGCTGGAAAAGTTGGGACAAGAAGCCGTGTCCTATTTTAAAAGATCATCTTGAATCAGGCGTTTATGGGGAGCGTGTGGCGGAGGCTTTTCTGCGGCGCAAGGGATACAAAATCCTCGCGCGCAATTACGAAACGAAATGGGGAGAGATTGACCTCGTTTGTCGTCATCAAAAGGTTTTGGTTTTTGTGGAAGTCAAAGCGCGCGATGAAAAAACGTTGGATCGCCCGTCCCGCGCTGTTGACGCTTCCAAGCGCCGCCGTCTCATGCGCACGGCTTATGCTTACCTTGCGGAATTGCCGGAGCGGGACATGCCGACGCGATTCGATGTTGTGGAAGTATATTTATGCGCCGGAGAAACGCCGCGTTGCGAATTGCTGGCGGGCGCTTTTGGTTCTTTTGCGCAGGGCTTGACTTTTGATTCAAAGAATTAAGTATAGTGAAGAAGGAGTTGCCTTATGGATATTGAAATTCTTTACCGTCCGTCTTACGCGCTTGGAGTGCTGAAACTTGCTTCGGAAGAAGCTGTCATGGTGGAAGGAGGCGCGATGGTGAGCATGTCACAGGGAATGACACTGGAGACGATGGCCACAGGCGGCCTTTTAAAATCTTTAAGTCGAAAACTTTTGGGCGGCGAAAGTTTTTTTCAAAACTGTTACCACGCGCCTAACGGAGGCGGTGAAGTGAGCGTGGCGCCCGCTCTTCCGGGAGATATGTTCGTTCTTGATCTCCAGAACGAAAGAATAGCCGTTCAGTCCGGTTCTTACCTTGCTTCGGAGGCAGGGGTGGAGCTGGAAACGAAGTGGGGCGGCGCGAAGACGTTTTTTGCTTCGGAGGGACTCACCATGTTGCGCGCGCGGGGGACGGGGAAGCTGTTGCTTTCTTCCTACGGCGCGATTCATGAAAAGAACCTTGCGGAAGGGGAAATCTATACTGTGGACACGGGGCATCTCGTGGCCTTCACGGAAAACATCGGGTTCACCGTCCGTCGCGTCGGCGGCTTGAAGTCCACCTTTTTCAGCGGCGAAGGGTTAGTCGTTGATTTAACAGGCCCCGGTCGCGTGCTACTTCAAACGCGCTCGACGGATTCTTTCCTCAACTGGCTCCTTCCCAAGATTCCCAAACGCGAAGTTTCGACGACGTAAAAGAGTTGTTTTGAATGTGAAAAACAAATTTTGGGTAAGCATCGTAACCGCTTTAGTGGTTGTTATAGGTCTAGCCTGCGTGGCCTGTAAGCAGAACGCATCATCGTCTCTTCCTCTGGCAGTCCAAGGCAAGCCTGTTAAAATCGGCGTTATTGTTTATCCCGGCTATGGCCCCCTTTTCATTGCGAAAGAAAAAGGTTTTTTTGACAAGGAAGGAGTCAAGGTGGAGATTTCTGTGCTCGGCGATGCGTCGTCGCTTATTTCAAGTTTCGCCAGCAATGATGTTCAATTTTCAATATGCAGCCCTGATGCGACCCTCTTATTCGCAGAGGCGGGGGTTGATTTCAAAGAAATTTGGGCAATGGATATCGGCTATGGTTCAGATGGGTTGCTTGTCAAAAATGATGTCAATTCAGTTAGCGATCTTAAAGGCAAGCCGGTGTATCTTTATATGGGAACGCCGTCGCATTTCTTGCTGCGAAGCATGGCCATTCAAGCGGGATTAAAAGCAGGGGATATTAGTCTCATTCAAATGGATCCCGATCAAATTGGCGCGGCCTTTATGGCGGGCAAAATTGATTATGGCATGAGTTGGGAACCGTGGCTCTCGAAAGCTTCTGCAAGAAAAGATGGCAAGACTTTATTCACCAGCAAAGACAAGCCGGGAATTATTCTCGATACCTTTGCCGTAAGAACGGATTTTCTGAACGCGCACCGCGATCAAGTCAAAGCCATCATGCGGGCATGGTTTGATTCCATTGAATTTTTGAAAACAAATTCCAAAGAAGCCCATGAAATCATGGCGCGTAATTTTCATATGCCCATCGAAGAATTGGAAACGCAACTGACCACGGTTAAATTTTTGAGTTATCAGGAAAGTCTTGCCAAATTTAGCAAGGATACGGATTTGAACGTCTTTCAATTAGCGGAAATGGCCGCTAAAATTTTCAAAGAAGACGGCGTTCTTAAAAAAGATGTTCACCCCGAAAGTCTTGTTGACGGCAGCTTACTTAAAGAATTGCATCCTTAATTTTTGAGAGCGAATGAAAGAAAAACCGTCTTCCCAAAAATACGCGATGGGAGGATGCGTTAGTTTTGTATGCATTTTTCTGCTTTGGATTTTGCTGACTTGGTTAAAGATTGTTCCGCCTTTCTTTTTGCCATCGCCCATTGCCGTTTTTCATTCGCTCATTGAGCTTTTTGTTAAAGATCATTTTTTATTCGATATTTTTATCAGTCTTTACAGGATAGGAATTGGTTTTGGACTGGCATTGCTCGTGGGCGTTCCTTTGGGATTTTTAGTCGGCACGATGGAATCCGCAGATATTTTGTTAAGTCCTTTAAATGCGTTTATACGCTACATTCCGCCATCTGCTTTCGTGCCCATTTCCATTCTCTGGTTTGGCATAGGAGATGTGAATAAATGGTTTATTATATTTATTGGAATCGAGCCTTATCTTCTCCTCTTAACCGCCGACGTTATTGCGAATCAGATCAAGGGCGAATACATTGAGGCGGGGCAAATGTTGAAAGCCAATCGTTGGCAAATTTACAAAAAAATCATCATTCCCTGCGCTTTACCGGGGATTTGGGACGCCACGCGATTGATGTGGGGCGCGGTATGGACCTATATTGTTTTGGTGGAGATTATCGCTTCAACTTCCGGCATGGGTTACGTTCTCATGCAGTCGCAGCGATATTTACACACTGCTAACGTCATCGCTGTAATGATTGTGATTGGGCTATTGGGATTGGGAACGGATTTTCTTTTCAAGTGGGGGCGCGCGAAACTTTTTCCGTGGGCGGATGAATCGTGAGATGCGCTTATGGAAGTTCATGAAAATATTTTGACCGTCCAGTCGCTCTCAAAGGTTTATCAAAACAATAGCATTACCCTCGAAGTCCTCAAAAATATTTCCTTCGATGTCCGCAAAGGTGAATTTGTGGCCATCGTTGGATCGAGCGGATGCGGCAAAACGACGTTGTTGAGATGTCTTGCTGGTTTGATCTCATTCACTAAGGGAAAAATCATTTTTAACGGGGAAGCGTTGCAGGCGGATGTAGGAATGATTTTCCAAGAATTTTCGGCATTCCCGTGGCTGACCGTCCGAAAGAATATCGAGCTTGGGTTGGAATTTAAGAAGATTCCCCAACAAGAAAGGCGTCCCATCATTGATCATTACCTCGCCGTTACCGGCTTGAAAGAATACGCTGATTTTTATCCCAAAAGTCTTTCAGGCGGCATGAAACAACGAGTCGCTATTG
>JAZDII010000042.1:0-9647 GCA_043805085.1 bacterium | reverse complement strand
GCGCGATGACATTGAGACTAAGCCGAACCGAAGATAGACTTGCCGTTGGAACGCAAATCCTCGCAAGCACGGCACACGCGCGCGGTCATGGACTGCTCGGCCTTTTTGAGATAGGCGCGCGGGTCATACATCTTTTTATCGCCCACCTCGCCGTCTATCTTCAACACGCCGTCGTAGTTTTTCATCATGTGATCCGCAATCGGGCGCGTGAATGCGTATTGCGTGTCCGTGTCCACATTCATCTTCACCACGCCGTAGTCCAGCGTCTCGCGGATTTCGGAAAGCTCGGAACCGGAGCCGCCGTGGAAAACTAAATCGAACTCAGCATCCTTGCCGTGCTTGGCCATCACAGCGTCTTGACCCTTCTTTAAAATATCAGGCCGCAGCTTGACCACACCCGGCTTGTAGGAGCCGTGCACGTTGCCGAACGTCGCGGCGAAAAGATAACGCCCCTGTCCTTTCAACGTCTCATACACCGCCAACATGTCTTCCGGCGTTGTGTAAAGCTTGGCTGCGGGTTTGCCGGCATTATCCACGCCGTCTTCCTCGCCGCCGACGACGCCCGCTTCCACTTCCAAAATAATTTCGTTCTTGGCGCAAAGTTTCAGCAACTCCAAAGAAAGCTTCATGTTCTCTTTGAGCGGCAACTCGGAAGCGTCCAGCATGTGCGATTGAAAAAGGTTTCCCTGACCGGCGGCGCGGCGTTTGGCCGTAGCTTCAATCAAAGGTTTTAAAAAGGAATCCGTCTTCTTCGGCTGGCAATGGTCGGTATGAATCGCAATAAGAACGTTGTGCTTTTCAGCCAACCGATGCGTCGCTTCCGCCAGCACAATCGCCCCAAACGCCATGTCTTTAACGCCGATGCCCGACGCAAATTCTCCCGCGCCGGTGGAAAACTGGATAATGCCGTCCGATTTGGCGTCAGCGAACGCCTTTAAAGCGGCGTTGATGGTGGTGATGGAGGAAACGTTAATAGCTGGATAGGCATACCCGCCCTTTTGAGCGGCATCCAGCATGGCGGCATATTGTTGGGGTGTTGCAATTGGCATAGAACGCCAAGCTTTACGCCATTTTCCATTCCTTGGAAGAAGAAAAAACCGAAAAAAGTTTTTGACGAGTTGAGGCCCATCACCCCTCCGCCATGCCATTGGCTGCTCCGCAGGTTTTTGATGTTCGCTTATGCGAAAACGCATTGCAAAGTTTCGCCTTTGGCTCATGCTTGTTTTTCTATGAAAAGTCTATCACCGGCGCATCTTGAAGACTTTTTCACTTTCTTGCGCTTTGCCAGTATTTCGACGGAGCCGAAGGAAAAGGAGACTTGCCGCCAATGCGCCGAGTGGCTGGCGGAAAGATTGAAACGAACGGGCTTGCAAACGGAAGTTTGCCCCACGGCAGGGCATCCTATCGTCCTTGCGCGCAATCAACACCGCCCTGACCGCAAGACGGTGATGATTTACGGTCATTACGATGTGCAGCCCGTTGACCCTCTCGAACTCTGGCGCACGCCGCCTTTTGAGCCGCATTTGGCGAACGGCATTGTGACCGCCCGCGGCGCGTCTGATAATAAGGGACAAATTTTCGCCCATATCCTCGGCGTGGAAAAGGCGTTGCAGGAAACGGGAGATTTACCGGTCAATCTCATCCTCTTTATA
Organism: bacterium; assembly: GCA_043805085.1. Lineage (GTDB taxonomy): Bacteria > Verrucomicrobiota > Verrucomicrobiia > Methylacidiphilales > Verrucolacustridaceae > JAZDII01. The sequence goes on along the minus strand of JAZDII010000042.1, from coordinate 7,995 downwards.
GAAGGCGAGGAAGAAAGCGGCAGCGCGCACTTGGGCGAGTTTTTACAAAAAAATCGCAAGAGTCTGGCCTGTGACGTCATCGTCATTTCCGACAGCGAAATGGTCGGCCCGAACCAACCCGCTTTCACTTACGGCTTGAGAGGCATCGCCGCGATGGAAGTCTCGTTGACCGGTCCCGCCACGGATTTGCATTCCGGAAACTTCGGCGGTGCGGTGGTCAACCCCGTAACCGCCTTGGCGCGACTGGTTGCGACTCTGCACGACGCATCGGGACGCGTTGCTGTCGAAGGGTTCTATAATAGAGTGCGGCCGATGCAAGCTTGGGAACGGGCGGCATGGGGGAAGCTGGGGCTGGATGAAAAACACTTTCTCAAAATCACCCAAGCGCCTGCGCTCGGCGGAGAAGAAGGTTTCACGCCCATCGAACGCATCTGGGCAAGGCCGACGGCGGAGGTCAACGGCCTTTGGGGGGGATACCAAGGCGCGGGAACGAAAACCGTCCTCCCCAAAGAAGCGCACGCCAAGCTGACTTTTCGCCTCGTTCCCGATCAACAGCCGAAGGAGATTCTGAACCTTGTGGAAACTCACTTCAGAAAATTTTATCCCCCTGCTGTCCGCCTCAACGTCCAACACGGCCACAGCGGCGAGCCTTATCTGGTTGACCCGCACACCCCCTTCGGCCAAGCCGCCCAAAGAGCTTTGCACAAAGCCTTTGGCGTTCAACCGGCCTTGACGCGCGAAGGCGGCAGCATCCCTATTGTCGCTGATTTCAAGTCTATTTTAGGCGTGGATACCCTTCTGCTGGGACTAGCTTTGACGGATTGCGCCGCCCATGCGCCCAACGAAACCTTCCCGCTCGAAAACATGGAAGCAGGCGTTCGAATGAACCGGGCATTACTGGAAGAATTGGCAAAATAAAAAATATAAATAATTTGTAATAAATTACTTATAAATAATTAAAGCGTTTTTCAGTGTAAAAAACTGTGAATGAAGGATTTATAAATTAAATTAAGCAAAATCCTTGACGATTCTGGTTTTAGCCACATTATAAGGCTTGTTTGCGGCAGATTTATATCCGCCGTTTAATTTTAAACTTTTAAAACGCTTATGCCAAAATCAGTTGATGTAACGTCGGCATACGGAATGTTGCGTTTTTACAAGGCTCCCCCTAAGAGGTTGGGGCTTTGGGGAACGCTCGTTCTGTCGAACCTGCTTTGGATTCTCATCCTTGCCACTTTGGTGACGACGATCTGGAGCTTGTCCAAGTTCACGCGTGTCATGACGAGCAATTATCTCCATGAAAAATGGAGCCTTTCTCAAATCAAGCAACTCACAGCTAAACAATTAGCTGAAAGAGACATGCAGATCACACGTTTAATTGCTTATCAATCTTCTTCTCCGATGGACGTTCTTTCCCTCGGCCGTAAAATTTCCAAGGTTCTCGACAGTGCGCCTGCGCGACATCGTAAATTCTTTGAAGAAGCCCTTCCGGAAGCTATGCAAGTTCAAATCATGTACGGCATTCCCGCTTCCGCCGTTGTTGCCATGTCTATTTACGAGAGTGCTTATGGGCGCAGTAGTTTGGCTAAAGATTATCATAATTATTTTGGCATAAAGGCCTTTAGCAACTGGCACGGGCCGAAAGCTTCCTCCGTTCCCACGCGTGACGAGGGCGTGCCCACGACGGCAGACTTCAGAGCTTATTCCAATATGCATGACGGATTTCTTGGTTACGCGCAGTTTCTCAAAGAATCAGGCCGCTATGATCATGCCTTTAAAACAAAATCCGGCGCGCAATTCGTCGCCACTATTTTAAAAGCCGGCTACTGTCCGGACTCCTCCTACCTGCCCAACATCAAACGCATTATGGAGAATCACCAACTTCAAGAGTTGGATGAAATTTTAGAGACGACTACTCAAAAGCCTCTTCAAATGGCGTCTTATAAACCTTAGCGAATCTCGTTGCTTTTCTTTTTCTTGTCTTGTGCGACGGCAAGATTTTTATATAATCTTCTTTTTCACCTAAGGAACTTTATCTGCCATGGAAGAGAATACGCTTGTCGCCACTTTAGAAATTGAACCTGAAACTGCCTCTAAACTCCAACAACTGAAACCCGGCAATTACTGCGTTCACCGCAGTTGGGGCATGGGAAAAGTAAAAGATTGGGATCAAACAGAAAAGAAAGTCCTCGTGGATTTTCCGAGCAAGCCGTCGCACGGGCTGGACTTTGATTTTGCGGCGAAATCTCTTCAACCATTGGACGCAGAGCACATTTCAGTCCGATTAGCGGAAGACGTTTCCGCCGTGCGCGCGATGGCGGAAAACGATCCCGTCGGGCTGGTTCAAGTCCTTTTGCGAAGTTTTCAACAAGAAACAACGATTGAAAAAATCGAGAAAGCCCTCGTTCCTGCTCTTTTTTCATCGGAGCAATGGAAAAAATGGTGGGGAAGCGCGAAGAGGGCGTTGAAAAAAGATGCGCGGTATGAAATCCCCACGCGACGCAATCAGCCCATCGTTTTGCACGACGAGCCGCGCGACCCTCATGCGTTGGCTGTGGAAGAATTTCGCAAGACCGTCGGCGCGCAAGCTCAAGCCGCTGCGTTGTTGAAGCTGGAAAAAATCTGGAAAAGCGGCGAAAATGAGTCAACGGCGCGCGAGCTTGTTCAGGCCGCCAACAAAACGCTAACTCTCGTTCCCAAATCCCAAATAGGCCAAGCGTTGGAATTGGTTCTCGCCCGCGACGATTTTATGGCTGCGGCTGGCGTGGAGGGATTGGAGCAAGAATTTTTCTTGGCGCGTTACTTGCCGTCGGAACCATCGGCTTTTAACGCGGCTCTTGCCGCGATGTCGGCGTCCAAGCAAGGCCAATGCTTGGAGCGCGCGCGGGCGATTTTTGGCGCAAGATGGTCGTCCCTTTTCCTTTCCCTCCTCCCCTCGGCCAACAGCCGATTGATGGACATCATCTCCCGCGCATTTCAGGAAGAGAACAGGCTGGAAGAACTGCTGGCAGCCTTGGAACGGTTGATTCATGAGCGCCGCTTAAACTCCGATGTTTTGGTTTGGATTTGCAAAAACCGCGACGGCGTTGCCAAGCCGCTCGCCTCTTCGTCCCTCTTCATGGCTATGATGGCGGTTCTGGAGCAGGAACAATTCAATGGCCGCGCCAAACTGCATGATCTCATCGTCAACGACAAAACGGTCTTGCGCGATTTGCTCGCTTCCATCAGCGACGATGAAGCGCGCGACATCACGCGCTCCGTTTTGCTCACCTCCGCTTTTGAGGAGTTGAACAAACGCTCCGTGCTCGCCGCTTTGGTTAAACTTTATCCTTTTGTCCAAAGCATGATCGCCGGCGAAGAAAATAAAGCCGAAGTTCATACTCTGATCGTTTCATGGTCGAGTTTGGAAAAGCGCAAAGCGGAATTGGATGAAATCATTTCTAAAAAAATTCCGGAAAATAAAAAGGAAATCGCCGTGGCGCGGTCTTACGGAGATTTGCGCGAGAATCACGAATTCAAAGCCGCCAAGGAAATGCAAACCGTGCTGATGCGCCGCAAGGCCGAGCTGGAATCCATGTTGTCGCGCGCCAAGGGAACGGATTTCAGCGGCGTGGATATTTCTCAAGTCAACATCGGAGCGCATGTGCGTTTAGTTGATGAAGAAACTAAGCAACCGGATCGTTACACTATTTTAGGAGCGTGGGACAGCGAACCGGAAAAAGGAATCATTTCCTACCTCACGCCTGTCGCCCAAACCTTGCTGCAACGCAAGACGGGAGAAACGGTGGAACTGCCGCTCGACGGCGGAAAAATGCGGCGATTGAAAATTGAAGCGATTGAAGCTTATCGCGCTGAATGAAGAAAACAGACGCCGATTGGATGCGGCGCGCAAGGGAGTTGGCAAAGCGCGGTCTCGGTTGGAAGCAACCTAATCCGTGCGTCGGCGCAGTCATTATTCGCAACGGACAAAAACTCGGCGAAGGTTATCACAAGCGCGCAGGCGGCCCGCACGCGGAGATTGAGGCCATTCGCAACGCGGAAACGCGCGGCTGTTCCTGCAAAGGCGCGACGCTCTACGTGACGATGGAACCTTGTAGCACGCATGGCCGCACACCGCCTTGCGCGGAAGAAATTATCCGACGCGGTTTCGCGCGCGTCGTCGTCGGGGCAACAGATCCCAATCCCCAACACGCGGGACGAGCTTATCCGATTTTGAAACGCGCCGGTATCAAGGTGGCAAAAGGTGTTTTGGAAAAAGAATGCGAGCGATTGAATGTTGCGTTCAATCATTGGATACGCACAAGACGGCCTTGGGTCATTGCCAAAGCGGCGATGACGCTGGACGGTTTTCTCAAAATGCCGAAAAAGAAACGGTTGACGGGAACGGAAGCGCGGCGCGACGTTCACCAACTGCGCGCTATTTGCGGTGCGATTCTCGTCGGCGCAGAAACCGTGCGCGCGGACAATCCGCGCCTCACCGTGCGCGGCGTGAAACATTTGCGCCAGCCGTGGCGCATCGTCGTCACGCGAACGGGAAACTTGCCGAAGCAAGCCCGCCTGTTCATGGACAGGCACAAGGAAAGAACGTTGGTGTTTCAAAATAAAAGCTGGCGCGGAATTTTGCGCGAACTTGGCAAGCGCGACGTGACGCGGCTTCTTGTGGAAGGCGGCGGCAAAATTTTTGAGAGCCTCGCGCAGGCCAAGCTCATTAACGAAGTGTGGATTTATTACGCGCCTTTTCTGGCAAATCCGTCATGTCAAAAAAATCTTTCCCTGCCCAACGGCTACGCCCTCCAACAGATGCGCTTGAAGAACGCGGAGTTAACCATCGTTGGAGAAGATTTAAAATTGCGCGGATTTTGCGCCTCTCTCTAGAAAAATCGTTCAATCAATAGTCACAGGAGGCCATATTCCTTCTCTTGACGGATTTTTCTTTGGACACATTAAGCTCTCATGGGATCTGATTCTTTAGGCAAAATAAAATTCGATCAACCGCTCCGATTAAACCTCCAAGCGCTTGCAGCAGGCTCTGGATTAAAACATTCAGTAGAAAAATTGGAGCATGGAACGACTGCGGATATGTTGAAAAACGGAGACAGAGTCGCTATTTGTTTTTACGGCAATGCCCAAGATGGTTATACAGCAGCCGAATCGGGTTCATCTCCTCAACAAATAGCCGATTCTTTCCTTAAAATGGCGAGCGTGTTTCCTGACGAATACAGACGATTGAGCCAATCTTTAGAAGGTTTGCCTCATGCATTGCCACCCGATGGTTCTTACGATCTTGACGATTTAACTTTTGATGGACTGCAGCTTACGGACCCGGGCTTTGTGAAGGACCTTTAATCCGCCCTCTTTACTTCTTCCCGTATTTAGCCGCCACGGCTTGTTTCACTAGATTCATGCCGAAGTCCCAAATGGGGCCGGGAAAGCGTTGGAGATCGTCGGAAAGAACGGTCTCCAGCGCAGAAACGAAGCGTTGGATTTCTTTGTCGCCAATGATGAGCGGCGGGAGAAGTTTGATCACGTCCATGTGATGTCCCGCGACGTGGGTGAGAATGCGGTGTTTTTGAAGCAGCGCGGTCACGATCATTTGCGCAAAAAGTCCTTTGTCCACGGCGTGAATCATTTTCCACGCCATTTTGAGTTTGAGCGATTTCGGCTCTTGGAATTCGATGGCAATCATCATGCCTTTGCCGCGCACTTCTTTAATGATGTCGTGCTTGGATTGAAGGCGTCGCAGAGCGTCCATGAGTTCGTCTCCGCGCGCGTCGGCATTCTCGACGATTTTGTCGCGATCCATCACATGCAACGTGGCGAGGCCGCACGCCATAGCCAGATTGTTGCGGCCAAAAGTGGTGGAATGGACAACGCAACGATCCATGCGCGAAAAAACTTTTTGATGAATCTCACGCCGCGTGACGAAAGCCGCCGCAGGCACGTAACCGCCGCTCAAAGCTTTGGCGAGGGTGATGATATCGGGATCAAGCCCCCAGTGTTGAAAGCCGAAAAATTTTCCAGTGCGACCAAGGCCGGTCTGCACTTCGTCGCAAATAAAAAGCGCGCCGTGCTTGCGGCAAAGCGCTTGCGCTTGCGGAAAGAAATCGTCGCGCGGATAGTTCACGCCCTTGCCTTGCACAGGCTCGGCGATGAACGCGGCGACGTCGCCCTGCTTTAATTTCTGTTCCAAATCTTGCAAGTCATAGGCGTTGACCAACTCCGTCGTGGTAAGAAAAGGTTCGAAGCCTTCTTGGAAATGTTTGTTGCCGCTGATGGAAAGAGAGCCGTAGGTCAAGCCGTGGTAAGCGCCCGCAAGAGAAAGAATGCGAGGGCGCCCCGTCGCGCATCGAGCGAATTTGATCGCGCCCTCCACCGCTTCTGTGCCGGAGTTGCAGAGAAACACGGCGTCGAGGCTCGGCCCTGTGCGCTTGACGATGGCTTCCGCCAGCAAACCGCTCAATAACGCGCAATCCATCTGCACCATGTTGGGCAAATCGAGATCGAGAACGTCGCGGATAGCTTTCCGAATATCCGGGTGGTTGCGGCCGATGGTGTAGACGCCATAGCCGCTAATGAAATCAAGGTAATCCGCGCCGTCTTGATCGTAGAGATAAGCGCCTTCGGCGCGGGCGTAGATTTTGTCAAAGCCGATCGTGCGCAGGACTTTGACCAGCGTGCGGTTGACGTATTGGTCGTGCAGGTCGTAGTTGCTGCCAAAACGCGAAGTGATGATTTGTTTGAGATCAAAAGACATGAGGATAAAACCTAGCTCAATTCTTCAATCTTCGCAAAGCAAAGAAATGCTGTTTTTAATCTTTGCTTTCTTTTTCATCCGGCAATTCACCGGGAACAATGCGCTCTTTGAAATCTTTGGGCGGCAGAAATAAGTCAGCTGATTGCGCGCCGACGTTAAAATTCGACCATTCCAACGTCGTATCTTCCACTGTAGCTCGAAGGGGCAGCTTGTCGGTTTCCCTAATCCAATAATGCAGAATTGTTTTTTCATCATTTTTAGATGTCATTTTGCATTCGTATTTTTCGCACATCTGGCCGTTGACGCTTTCCTTGCCGATGAGCCTCCATTGCGCGTTGGATGGCGGCGCAAAAGGTTCGCTGACGTCGGTGGCCATTTGAGTGGATAAATAAGCCTTTTGATTGGGAAAAACGGTGTACGCCCTGTTTTTAGCAGCGTCAAAAAGAGTGATAATGTCTTTGTCGTCGTAGCGCGTTTCGACGCGATAACTGCGATTGCTGAAAAAGTATTTAGAATTTCTTTTCTCGCCGTTGCTTGAGTAGGCGATTTCCACGCTGTAAGCGTCAGGCATTTTGAAAGGCTGGGGAACGTCCTCTGCCATCGCCAAATTCGCCGCTAAAATCAACAACGCGCAAAAACATTTTTTACTCATCCGCACAATGTATCGCCTTCTCAAAACAAGGCACGCTGAAAAAAAATCCGCTTGCTTATTTGAAATTGAGACTCATTCTCATTCGATGCGCTTTTATTTTCTTTCCTCCAGAAAAAGGGCTTCAGGGCATATCGAAATTGTCATTGCGTTGATCGTTGCAGGCGTCGGCGTGGCATGGTTTTTATGGGGGCGGCCTTCAGGGGGCGCAACCGGTTACGCTAATGAAGCCTCGACGGCGGGAGCTTGGGGAGGCATCCCCATTGGTCTCGTTTCCGTGGCGGCCGTTTCGCTTTTTGGAATGGGAGTGCTGACCGGCTTGTTGCTCCATCTTCTTTCCGCCATGAAACGCCAGCACAATAAAAGGCCTTTTTCTTTCTCCTGCTTTTTGCCGACCAAAGCCAACAGGGCTATCGTTTTTTTGGATGGTCTGCAAAAAATGCGGGATGCCGGTCTGATTTCCAAACAAGAATACGAAGCCAAAAGAACGCATTTTTTATCAAAATTATGATTTATACAAAAAAGAAGATGGGATAAGGTGGGCGCGTCAAAGTGCCGAATGAAAAAAAGAGGGGAAAAAATTGAAGAAAAA
>JAZDII010000041.1:0-24268 GCA_043805085.1 bacterium | reverse complement strand
GGCGATATAAAACGCCATGAACATTTTCAGATATTTGAATTCACGGAAAAATTCTGTCATAAAAAATGAAAGGTGTTCATGATAAACAAAATCTGCATATTCATTCAACATGAATCGCTTCTTAGAAGAAAGAATCAAACTGGCGCAGGAACTGGCGGACGTGTCCGGCAAGGTCATCCGCCGATATTTCCGCCAAGGGCAAATTAAGTCCGCGACGAAGGAAGGTTTTGTGTCGGCCATCGTCACCGTGGCGGATCAGGAGGCGGAGGACGCGATGGTGGCTCTCATCCGAAAAAAAGCGCCGGAGGACGGCATCATCCGCGAGGAGGGCGAGAACGTCCCCTCCCGCAACGGCCACACATGGGTGCTTGACCCGATTGACGGCACATCGTCGTTCGTGCGCGGGCTGCCCATCTTCGGCACGCTCATCGGTTTTGTGAGGGAAAAAGACGGCGCGACGTTGCTGGGCGTGATGAATCAGCCGATTTTGAAGGAACGATGGCTCGGTGTGCGCGGCAAGAAAACGACGCTCAACGGCAAGCCCGTGAAAAATCCTTACGCGACGAAGAAAATTGCGCTCGCGGACGTGTGCCTCGCCTCCACCACGCCGTTCATGTTCATCACGGAACGACAGCAGCGCGTCGCGCAGAAACTGCAACAAGCCTGCAAACGCAAAGCCTTCGGCGGCGATTGCTACAACTACGCCGCCATCGCCTCCGGCTGGACATCCATGCCCATGATTGTCCTTGAATCCGACATGGCTTACTACGATTTTTGCCCCCTCATCCCCATCGTCCAAGGCGCAGGCGGCCTCATCACCGATTGGCAAGGACATCCCCTCACTAAAGACTCAAGAGAAGTCCTCGCCACGCCGAGTAAAGGGGTGCATGGGGAGGTCTTGAAAATCATCGCAAACGTCGGCTAAGCTTTTCTCTTCCCCTTCCCCACTTCTGCTTCTATTTGCACGAGGACTTCTTTAACGGCTTGGATGCGCAAGGGTTTGCTCAAGGCGGCGCGGAAGCCGTGTTCTTGGCAGTTGAGCATGACGGGGTCGTCGGTGTAGCCGCTGACGACGATGGCGATGACTTGCGGGTCGATTTCTTGGAGGTGGCGCACGGTTGTTTTGCCGCCCATGCCGCCGGGGATGGTGAGATCGAGCATGACGAAGTGGTAGGGTTGGCCTTCTTTGCGGGCTTGTTTAAACATGGCCAAGGCCTCTTCGCCGTTTGCCGCAACGTTGACTTGATAGCCCATGAGGGTGAAAAGATTGCGCACGGAGACACGCACATACGGATCGTCGTCCATGAATAAGGCCCGCAGGCTGCCGCGCAGTTTAGGCTCTCTCTTGACCTGCGCTGCGCCGCTTGCCAAGGGCGTGTTGGGAGGCAAAGCGGGGAGGTAGATGGAAAAGCATGAGCCGCGGCCAAGTTCTGAATCTACGGTGATGGTTCCTCCGTGTCTTTTGATGATGGAATAGGCGGTCGTCAATCCAAGGCCGCTTCCTGCTTGTTTGGTGGTGAAGTAAGGATCGAAAATACGGTTCCGGCATTCCGGCGACATGCCCACACCTTCGTCGGCGATGGTGATTCTGATGTAAGCCCCCGGCGGCGCGTCTAATTTATCTTCCGCCTCCCATTTATAGTTGCTGACGCGCACCATCACTTTGCCCCCGCGCGGCATAGCTTGAGTGGCGTTGAGAACGATGTTGTTGACGACTTGGCCAACTTGATTTTCGTCCACGTTGGAAAGCCATTGGCCTTTAGGCACGCTGATGTCGGCTACGGATTTAGAGCCATGCAGGGAAAAGCGGACGACGGCTTTGACAAGCTCGCCGATGTCCGCCGTTTTCACCGCCGGCGCATTGGGTTTAGAGAAGGAAAGCAGTTGAGACGCCAGCTGCGCCGCGCGGTCGCAAGCGTCGTCCGCGCTTTGCAAGCGTTCCGTAACGTTCTTGCCCATCTCATGCTCTAAAACCGCGAGCTGCACGTTCGCGCTAAGGGAGGTGAGGATGTTATTCAAATCATGCGCAACGCCTGCGGCGAGCAGTTCGATGGATTGAAGCTTGCTCATTTTAATGCGCTCTTCCTCGGCGAGTTTGCGCTCGGTGATGTCCACGATGATACTTTGATGGCGCGTCACTATTCCTTTTTCGTCGCGCCAGACATACGTTCTTTCGTCAATCCACTTAATTTCTTTTTGCCGCATGATAATGCGATATTCTTGGGAAAATTCCTTGGTATTTTGTTTGTCGTAGTTGGCCGCCTCGCTTGCCACGCGGTAAAGATCGTCGGGATGAATCACGCTGGCGTAGGAAATTTTCCCCTGCAAAAAATCCTCCGGCGAGTAGCCGAAAATTTCTTTTGTCCTGCCGGATACGTATTCCACCGGCCAATTTTCCTTTGCCTCCCAAACAAACACGGCCACGGGGCTGCGGTTGATGATGTCCTGAAGCAGGCTCTTGGTTCGCAGAGATTCCTTTAATTTTTCTTCAGCGTGTTTGCGCGCAGTAATGTCAAAAAGCGTCCAAACGATGCCTCTGTTGAGATGAGCGGGGTCAATGGCTTTTCCTGAAAGTTCGCACCAAAAATGCGCGCCGTCCTTGCGTAACATCTCCCGCTCACCGTGAACAATTTCACCGCGCGCAATAGCTTCGTAAGAAACTCTAAATTCCTGAAACGCCTCCATAGAAATGTACAGCATGGCCGTGCTCTGGCCTATGATTTCTTGAGGTAGGTAACCGAACATTTCTGATGCGCGCACATTGGCTTCGACAATGATTCTTTTTTCATTGAGGATGAAGATGCCACCAGAGCTGTTTTCAAAAATCGCATTTTTCCATTCAAGAGATTTGATGATTTCTGACACGGCGCGGGAGCGTCGCTTCAAAATACAAACAATGGTCGCCGCAAAAACAAACGCCAATCCGCAAAAAAAGAAGAAGCCATAGAGTGGATTCGTAAAAAATGCGGTCATGAACTTCTCTTGCAAAAAGGAAAGTTGCAGGAAGAAGGAATAAAAATCAGCTTAAATTTTCCAGACTTCGGAGCGACAGGATTTGAACCTGCGACATCCAGCTCCCAAAGCTGGCGCTCTACCAAGCTGAGCTACGCTCCGTTATTTTTATAAAACGCTTGCATCGTAGAGCCGATTAGGGCAAAGTGAAAGGCTATTTTGAAACGTTTATGAGAAACAGTCTTGTTGAAGAAGCTTTAAAGAAAACCGTCCATCCGGAAATCCTTGTCAATATGATTTCCAAACGCGTGCGCCAGCTCGGCCAAGGATTCCGCCCGCTTATCGCCGTGGGGCCGAAGATGACGTTCATGGATGTCGCGCTGAAGGAAATCGCCGACGGGAAACTCTCTTACGAAGTAGTTGAAGACCCCAAAGACGCTGCCGCAGGCAAAAAAAGCAAGAAGAAGTCTGCTTAAAACGGCTCGCCACGCCCCTGATAGTCGCTTAAACTGGCGGGCGTGTCATGAGTGCGGTTGAAATTCAAAATCGCAAAGCTTCCCACCATTTCCACATCCTTTCCACCCTTGAAGCGGGCGTGGAATTAAAGGGAACAGAGGTGAAATCTTTGCGCGGCGGCCACGGCAATTTTCAAGACGCTTTCGCGCGGATTGAAAAGGGCCAAGCGTGGCTTTATCATTTTGACATCGCTCCCTACGCGCAGGGCAACCGCGAAAATCATGAGCCAAAGCGCGTCCGCCGCCTCCTTCTGCACACGGCGGAGATTCGCAAGTTGCACGGGGAAATTTCCGTGGCTGGCCGCTCGCTGATTCCCTTGAAAGGTTATTTTAACAAGCGCGGATGTTTTAAAATCCTGCTCGGCGTTGGCGTCGGCAAAACTCACCGCGATAAACGCCAAGACCTCATCAAACGCGATACGGAACGTCACTTGCGCCGCGTGATGTCCACGCGCAGGAGATAATGTTTCACTTTTTCTATGAAACCAAAAACCGCGTGGCTCCCTGCATTGCGAAAACTTTTAGGGGGAAAAAAAGTTTCCGCAGAGGCTGACGTTCTCGCCGCTCATGCCAGCGACGCATGGCTGGCAACGCACTTGCCCGACGCCGTCGTTTTCGCGCGTTCGACGGAAGATGTGAGCAAACTCCTTCGTTTCGCCTCGCGCCGCTGCATCCCTGTCACCGCGCGCGGAAGCGGACGCGGTTTCGTCGGCGGCTGCGTTCCCGCGAAGGGCGGCATCGTTCTTTCTCTGGCGCGGATGAATCAAATCAAAGAAATTTCCGTCGAAGACGGAGTCGCCGTCGTCCAACCGGGCGTCATCACCGCGCGCTTGCAAGAAGAGGCGCGGAAGCGCGGCCTTTTTTATCCGCCCGACCCCGCAAGCCTGAAGGAAAGCTCCATCGGCGGCAACATCGCCACCAACGCAGGCGGCCCGCGCTGCTTGAAATATGGCGTGACGCGAAACTATGTCCTTGGGCTCGAAGTCGTCTTAGCGAACGGAGAAATTGTGCGCCTCGGCGGGCGAACGATCAAAAATAAAGCGGGATTTGATTTAGTCAGCCTCTTTGTCGGTTCGGAAGGAATGCTGGGCATTGTCACCGAAGCCACGCTGCGCCTGCTTCCGCATCCGCCCGCGCGGGCTGCTTTAGCGGCGACATTTCGCAACGCAACCGACGCCGCGCGAGCCGTGCTGGCCGTTCAACAAGCCGGTCTGTTGCCGTCGGCCATGGAAGTCGCCGACGCCTTCACTCTTCAATCCGCCCGCGCTTACGGCTGCGACATCCCATCGGGCGATGCTTTGCTTCTTCTTGAAATGGACGGCCAGCCCCAAGCCATCCGCGCGGAAAGGAACGCCGCCGCGCGCGCGTTGGAACAATGCCACGCGCTGAAAATCATCCCTGCGGAAGGCCATCAACAATGCGAGCGACTCTGGAACATGCGCCGCGCATTTTCGGAAAGCCTCAAAGCAACGGGCCTCAAAAAACTGAACGAGGACGTCGTCGTGCCGCGCGGCAAATTGACGGCTCTCTTCGCTTGGGCAGAAAAGGCGCGCAAGCAAACAGGAATCCCCATCGCCTGCTTCGGCCACGCCGGCGACGGCAATATTCACGTCAATATCATGGTATCGCGCGAGGACAAAAAAAGTCTGCGTTTGCAGGACGAACTTTTCCGCCGCGTCATCGCGTGGAACGGCGCTATCACAGGCGAACACGGCATTGGCCTTGCCAAAAAACGCTGGTGGCCGCAGGCGGCTTCCCCCTCTCTCCGCCGTCTTCACCAAAAAATGAAGAAAGCTTTAGACCCGTTGGATATTTTAAACCCGGGGAAGTTTTTGAGTCTTTCCTAACTTTCTTAGTCATTATAAGGTTAACCCTATGTCACTCTATTCCAATAGCTCGTTTCCCATGCGCCGGATGCGGCGTTTGCGCGCGACGCCTGCCATCCGCGCTCTGGTTTGTGAGACGGCACTGACGCCATCGGATTTCATCGCACCGCTTTTTGTGAAGGACGGCAAAGGCAAGCCGGAAGCTGTCGCTTCCATGCCCAACACGTTTTGGTTTTCCGTTTCCGACCTTGTCAAGGAATGCGCGGAATTAGCCAAGCTAGGCATTCAGGCTGTAGCCATTTTCCCTTGCATGGACGCCAAGTTAAAGAACCCGCAAGGCACGCTCGCTCTTGATTCGGACAATCTTCTTAACCGCGCCGTGCGCGCGGTGAAAGCGAAAGTTCCGCAGTTGCTTGTCATCACAGACGTGGCCCTCGACCCTTACACGAACCACGGCCATGACGGCGTGCTCAACAAGGAAGGCGCGGACGTAGATAATGACGCGACGGTGGAAATTTTGGCCAAAATGGCCGCCGTGCAAGCGCGGGCTGGGTCGGATTTTGTCGCGCCTTCAGACATGATGGACGGACGCGTGCAAGCGATTCGGCGGCATTTGGACGCCGAAGGATTGACGCAAACGGGCATTTTAGCCTACTCCGCCAAGTTCGCCTCGGCTTACTACGGACCTTTCCGCGATGCCGTGGGCAGCAGCCAAGCGGCGGGAACAAGGCACCTCGACAAACGCACCTATCAAGGCAACCCCGCCAACGCCCGCGAAGCGTTACTGGAAACTCTTCTGGATGAACAAGAAGGAGCGGACATTCTCATGGTCAAACCGGCAGGGCCTTACTTGGATATTATCCAACGCCTTCGCCAGCAGACTCTTTTGCCTATCGCAGCTTATCAAGTTTCCGGTGAATTTGCTCAAATTCACGCCGCCGCTCGCCTTGGTTGGCTTGATCTGGAAAAGACTCGTCATGAATCGCTTTTAGGCATTAAACGCGCTGGTGCGGACATGATTTTTACGTATTTTGCAAAAGAAATGGCGTTCTCTCTACAAAACCAACCAACCTCTTGACAAAGAGAGACTTGGTTCTCATTAAGCTTGATATGGACGATTTTGATCGCGCGATGATGGGATTTAACACCGCGCCCCCAAAAGAAAAATCGTTGTTAGAACAAGCAAAAGATCGCATCAGGGAAAAAAAGGAGAAACAGCGATTAAAAGAAGGAAAAAAAGCGGCGACAGCCTATGGCCGCTACCAAGACTTGCTTTCTAAGAAGCTGTCTTTAAAGCAGCATCCTTGACGCTCCCCTCCCGTCTGTTAAAAAAAGAGCGGAGATAGCGCTCCGTTTTATGGCCGAAACACAAAGATCAGAACTTCCCAACGCGAGCGAAGTTGTGCGGGAATTTATTCAATTCGTCATGGGGCACGCGGAGAATGTCCTTTTTCTCCTCGGCAAAATCCGCACGCCCGACGGCGCGACGATGCCTCCCAACCTTCAAGCGGCGAAGATGCTGATTGATCAACTTGAAATGATCAAAATCAAAACCAAGGGCAATTTGAATCAGCAGGAAATTGGCGTGCTAGAAAATGCGTTGACGACGTTGAAGATGGCGTTTGTCGAAGTCAGCGGCGGCACGCCGCCAAGCATGATGGCGACAAGCGGCGGTTCATCGTTTGACGCCGCGGAAATGGATGAGTTGGAAACGCCAGCTCCCGCCCCCCAACCGGAACGGCCCGCCCAACAAACCGCTGAACCTTCCGCGTCACCGTCTAAAAAAGACGATGATGAAGATAAGAGGAAGTTTTTTAAGGCTTACGGTTAAACGTCCTCTTCATTATTCTTCCAACACTATGAGAATCCTTTCCGGCATTCAACCTTCCGGCGTTTTGCATTTGGGCAATTACTTCGGCATGATGAAACCTTCGATTGAACTGCAAAACGAAGGCGAAGCGTTTTATTTCATCGCCGATTATCACGCGCTCACGACGCTCACGGATTCCGCGCTTCTGGAGCAATACGCGCGCAGCGTGGCGCTGGATTTTCTAGCGTGCGGGCTTGACCCCAAGAAAACGGTTTTCTTTCGCCAAAGCGCCGTGCCGGAGATTCACGAGCTGGCGTGGTATCTTTCCACCGTCACGCCGCTCGGCCTGCTGGAGCGGTGCCACAGTTATAAGGACAAAATCGCGCAGGGCATCAGGCCAAGCCACGCGCTCTTCGCTTATCCCGTGCTCATGGCGGCGGATATTTTGATGTATGACTCCGAAAAAGTGCCCGTCGGCCAAGACCAGAAGCAGCACCTTGAAGTCACGCGGGATATCGCGCAAAAGTTCAACGACCGGTTCGGGCCTGTTTTTAAAATCCCTGAAGTGGTGATTCGAGAACAAACGGCCACGCTGCCGGGCATTGACGGGCAGAAGATGTCGAAGTCTTACGGCAACACGATTGAGATTTTCGCGGAGGAAAAAGATTTCAGAAAAAAAGTGATGAGCATTAAAACGGATTCCACGCCCGTCGAATCGCCCAAGCCGACAAAAAATTCCATCATCCTTGCCCTTGCTCAATGCGTGGCGTCGCCCAAAGAAATGGAACAAATGATTGCCAGCATGAAGGCGGGCGGCATTGGTTACGGCGAATATAAGAAGCAGTTGTTTGACATGCTCTGGGCCTACTTTGCTCCCTTTCGCGAAAAACGGCGGGAGCTGGAAAAAAATTTAGATTACGTGGAAAGCGCCCTCGCCGAGGGCGGACGCAAGGCGCGAGAGATCGCCCAAAAAACATTGGCGCGCGCGCGCAAGGCTGTGGGCATGGCTCCATGACAGGTTCACTGCGAGTAAGCTTGCCCGTTTTTGAAGGGCCGATGGATTTGTTGCTTTACCTCGTCAAAAAAGACGAGGTGGAGATTTACGACATCGAAATCGCCCGCATCACGGAAC
The DNA here is from genome assembly GCA_043805085.1 of bacterium. Classification (GTDB taxonomy): domain Bacteria; phylum Verrucomicrobiota; class Verrucomicrobiia; order Methylacidiphilales; family Verrucolacustridaceae; genus JAZDII01. The sequence continues at coordinate 16,033 of JAZDII010000041.1, read as the reverse complement.
AATACTTGCAATACCTCACGCAAATGCAGGATTTGGATTTGGAAGTCGCCGGAGATTTTTTAGCGATGGCCGCCAATCTTATCTACATCAAAAGCCGTTCGCTCTTGCCTCCCTCCGAGCAACCGCCGGAGGAAGACGCGGAAGATGACGATCCGCGTTGGGACCTCATTCGTCAACTCATCGAGTATAAAAAATTCAAGGAAGCGGCAACGAATCTGCAGGAGCGGGAAAATTTTCAGAACAATGTTTTTCACCGCGCGGAACCGCCGCCATTGGAAACGGAGCCCGCCATCGGCTTGGGCAAAGTTGGCATGTTGGATTTGATTCAGGCGTTTCAAAAGGCCCTTGAAAACTTTTCCAAGCGTCACAACATCCAAGAAATTCAGGACGAAGAATTCACCGTCGGACAAAAAATAGAGTTCATTTTAGAAACCATTCGGCCGGGCGCGCCTCTTCGTTTTTCCCGTTTGTTCGGGGGGCTTGCGTCGAGGAGCGAAATTGTTGTAACGTTTTTGGCTCTTTTGGAGCTGATTCGATTAAAACAGCTCAAAGTCCGCCAAAACAGCCATTTTGCGGATATGGAAATTTGTCATGCATGAGATAACGGAACTAGAACGAATCGTGGAAGCCTTGCTTTTCAGCGCGGACAAGCCTCTTTCCGTGGAAGAGCTGGCCAAGATGATTCGCAACGGCATCGCCTCTTCTTCCTTGGAACAACCGGCAACCGCGCCCGATGCGTCCGCGAATGTTTCTAAGGAAGACATTTTGCGCGCGCTGGAAATGCTGCGCGATGCTTTTGCCAATCACGCGCTGATTTTACAGGAAATCGCTGGAGGCTGGAGGCTCGGCGCCGCGCCGCAATACGCGCCGTGGACACGCATCGCCTACGGTGAAGCGGGCAAGTCTAAAAACATCCGCTTGAGCCAGCCCGCCTTGGAAACACTCTCCATCATCGCCTACCGCCAGCCTCTTTCCCGCGCCGGGATTGAAGCCGTTCGCGGCGTGGCCGTTGGCGGCGTGCTGGAAACGCTGCTGGAACGCCAGATCATCCGCGTTGCAGGACGGGCGGATGTTCCCGGACGACCGCTCCTTTATGAAACCACGCCGCTTTTTCTTGAACACTTCGGCTTGCGCAGTTTGGATGAGTTGCCCAATGTGGAAGAATTGAAACGGGTGAAACTTCCGGTTCTTCAAGAAACGGAAACCGCCCAAAAAGAACTAATCCATGAAACGCCAGACACCGCAACGTAACGCCGCCCCCGCCGCGCGAAAGCCGTTGCTCATCGCCGGCCTCGGCCCTGAAGGTTCTTACTCGCACCAAGCCGCTGTGAAATGCTTTGGTTCGCACGATCAATTTGTTGGTTGCACTTCTTTTCCTGAAGTTCTCGACCTCGTTGCGCAAAAAAAAGCGCACGTAGGCATGTTGCCGATTGAAAATTCCATCGAAGGCGGCGTCAACGCCGCGCATGATTGTTTGATCCACACCGATCTCGTCATTTGCGGCGAATACTATCTCCCTGTGGATAACGTCCTGTGCGCCGCACAAAATCATCAATCCATCCAACGCATCTATTCCCATCCGCAACCTCTTGGCCAATGCCGCCAATGGCTCCTCGCGCACTACCCGCACGTTGAGCAGGTCAGCGTCTCCAGCACCTCCGAGGGCGCTCACCGCGCGCAAACGGACAAAAACGCGGCGGCCATCAGCAGTCCTTTTGCGGCGTCTCTTTACGGTTTAAAAATCCTTGCGCGCCGCATCAGCGACGCAGAGGATAACACAACGCGCTTCCTTGTCATGGGCCGTGAGCCTTTTCCTTTTAAATCGTCCGACAAAAAAAGCTACAAAACGAGCCTCCTCTTCGCCGTCGCGCACGAAGTGGGCGCGTTGAGCCATATTCTTTCCATCTTCGCGTCCAAAAAAATAAACCTTCTCAAAATCGCCTCGCGTCCCGCCCCTCACAAAAAATGGGAGTATCTCTTTTTTGTGGATGTGGCCGGTCATCAACAGCAGCCAGCCCTGACTGAAGCCCTCAACCAAGTCCGCAAAAAAACTCTTTGGTTAAAAATCTTAGGATCTTACCCGGAACACCCCCATGTCTGACCCCAACTTGCCAACGCCTCCGAGAGTTTTCACTCCTCCCAAACCCAAACCCGTGCCAGCAAACGCGGACAAGCCCGCTCCTGCGGCGGACATCAACGCGGAACGGTTGAAAGTGAAAAAAGTCGAAGTCAATCAGCCCCGCCAGCGCCGCAAACAACAGGTGCCGTTTAAACCTGTCTTCTCAACAACAAGACCTGAATCTCCTCTCGAAAAAAAAGCTGGGTTATGGAAAAAGTTGAGCGGGTTTAAAAAGACGCCTTGGCTTTTGGCCTGCGCAACCATCATCGTCGCCGGAGGAGCTTTCCTCTTATTAGGCTTCCGTGAAACGCGCCTTCAAATCATCATTCAGCCGGGCGATCTGCAGTTGCAGCCGGAGGCAAGCATTGTCCTCGATTTCAGCGAGCGGATGGAATTCGTCAAAAAATCACTGCGCGCAAGGCTTGAGCCGATCCGCGCTTCTTTGGCCGACACCAACGCCAAGTTAAACGCCGCCCAAGCCGATCTCGCCGGACGCAAAGAAGCGCAAAGACTGCTCCAAGGCTCGATGCAACAGGAGCGGGAAAAGACAGAAGCGTTGATGAAGGACACCACAACAAAACTCTCTAATTTATGGGATGAAGAATCGCAAAAATTGAACGAAGCTTACGAGGCGGCCAAACGCGAGTTTAACGGAAAAATCGAGGCGCGGGCGAAATCCCTCGGCGTTGAATTTAAGCCCAATGCGGAATTGGACATGCCGGAAGTTTCCGTCAACGCCTTCCGTCTAGCTCTCTATGACGCGCCCAAAGGGGTGGACGTGAACGCGGAGCGAATCTGGGCGGAAGACGAACTGCAAAACTGGCGCAAGTTCGAAGACGAGCAAAAAGAAAAACGGCTTTCTATCAAAAGTCAGGCGCAAGGTTTGCGCGCGCCTTTAGGCGGAGAAGTTGAAAAATTTCAAGACCGCTTCAAAAACATGACAAGCGAAATAGAATCCACCAACCAAGGAATTGAAAGGATTCAAGAGGAAATCGCCACGCTGCAAGAGGAAGAAGCGACTCTTAAAAAGAATATCGAAGAAACATTTCACCCGTTCTATGAAGAATTTTTGCGCATTCCCCACGATTACACCGTCCTCACCTACCCTGTCCCCGAAGGAGGCTTTGTGGACATGCGCGATCTTGAAAAAAGAAAAGAACTGCAAAAGGGACGCCTCTGTCTGCTTTTACGCGCCACAAAAGGCGGCGAGGAATTTTGGTTTCTCCAAGACCTTCACTTGAAAAAATTTCAAACAACGCGCATCAATGTGAACCAAGGCCAATTCATTCCCGCGCACAGTTTACTTGAGTAAAAACTTTTACCGCTCTTGCAAGAGCGTGTTAAAAATTTCCCGCATTTGTCGGCGTGTGGCAGCCATTTTTTGCGTGAACGCTTCTTCGCCTTCAAATCCGCACCGCCGCGCCAAATAATCCAAAGCGTCCCGTTCCACCGGCAGATGAGAAGCGGATTGGTTCAGATCAAATCGCAACCACGCCTCAATCTTCCTGAACAACGCGTAAGCTTCGATCATCCCATCGGCTTGCTGAACCTTTTCCTCTTGCATGCGAGCGAGGAGCGCGCTGGAACGCGGCTCAAAAATGCCGCGCCGCATCTGCCAGTATTGAATGGCAAATTCGATGTCAATCATTCCTCCGCTTCCCGTCTTAAATTCCAACTCCGGCCTGCCGCTCTTGCAACGCCCTTCTTCAATGCGGCGGCGCATGGCCAGCATCTCTTGATTCAAATCCGCGCGTTCTGCTTGTTTTTTCCAAGCGGGCAAAACGGCGTCAAACCACTGGCGCGCGAGGGACTCCGCGCCTGCCGCAAAACGCGCTTTGCATAAAGTTTGAATCTCCCACGTTTGAGCGTGTTGATGGTAGTATTGCTCATATTCCTCCACACTCCGTGCCAACGCCCCTTCGCCGTAAGGCCGCAAACGAAAATCCAAGGGAAACAAACTTCCCGCAACTGTTTTATCCGTCATAAAACGCGCCCATTTTTGCGCGGCGTCCACATCCCCCCCTATAAATAAAAGATCTAAATCCGCGCCAAACCCCAACTCCCTCCCTCCATGCTTGCCGAGGGCGACGACGGCCAATTCCGGTTGGCCAATGGATTCCCAACCGATTTGCAAACAGGCGTCCGCTAAACCGCTCAACTCTAAAAAAAGATCATCCCACGGAGCCAATTCCAACACCCAACGCAAGGCGATGCGAACACTCTCCTGCCGCTTGAATAAACGCGCGGCGTCCAACGGCGAATGCTTGTTCTCTTTCAACGCCGCGCGGAAACCTGCGAGGTATTGCTCTTTTTGACGAGGGTCATCCAAACCGCTTCGCGCCGCTTCTTCAAACGTTTCGGGGCACGCTTGCAACGTTTCTCCAAAATAACGACTGGCGTCAAAAAGCTTCAAAAGCAATTTCAGAGCGTTCGGATTGCTCGCCAAGCTTTCATAAAGAAGCGCGCGCGAGCCATAGACGCGGGCAAAAGAAGCAAATTGCGAGAGCGCCAAATCAGGCCGCAGTAAGCTCGGAAGGATTTGCGTCAAATGCGCGTTAAGCCGCCGGAAGCTGCTTAACACGCGCTTGCTGGTGTGAAATTCCGTCGAACGCTCCGCAAGGCTATCCCAATCGCGCCGCGCCTGTGGAGCATCGCGGAAAAAGGAAACATCCAAAGCCGTCTCGGTTGAAGACGTTGGTTGATTTTGCATCTCGCCGTAAAATTCGTCGTAAATCGCGCGGACGCGCTTGCGCCACTGCATCTGCTCTTCCCAAAGCTGGCCGCCGTTTTCGTAATCCAAACTGCGCGCGATAGCGTCGAGCGCTTGCGGCTCGCGCGGCAAGCTATGGGTTTGCTGATGGTTGACGATTTGCAAACGATTCTCCAACCGCCGCCAAAAAACGTAAGCATCGCGCAACGTCTCGAAACACTCACGGTCAATCAACTGCACGTGCCACAACGCCTGCAAAGCTTTCAGCGTGTTCGCGTGTTGCAAAGAATGCTGGCGCGCGCCGCGCAAGAGCTGCTGGCCTTGAACAAAAAATTCCACATCCCGAATGCCGCCGCGCCCCAGCTTGACGTGGGCGTCTTGATTGGCCTCGCCCACGATCTCTTTTTCCGCGCGCGCTTTGAGATGGGCGATTTCTGCGAGAAGATCGGGCAACATATCCCTCGCGTAACAAAAAGGCTGGATGGAGCGTTGAAAATCGTAAGCGACCTCGCTGCAACCGGCGCAGAAGCGCGTTTTCAAAAGGGCAAGCCGCTCCCACATCTCGCCGAATTCGGCGTAATAATTTTCGCAACTATCCAGAGAGCGCGCCAACGGCCCCTTGTCGCCTTCAGGCCTCAAACGCAAATCCACGCGGTAAAGCTGGCCGAAGGGCGACCGCGCCTGCAATTCCTGAACGGCGCGACGCGCCCAATCCTCGAAAATCCAGTGCACCGCCTCGCCGGAGGGCGAGTCCGCGTCTTCGCGGTAAAGAAAAAGGATGTCAACGTCCGAGTTGTAATTCAACTCGCCGCCGCCGAGCTTGCCCAACCCAATCACGCAAAGAGAATCCTCCATCCCGCCCAGCCGCTCGCGCGCTTGAGACGCGGTAAGCTCAAGAACTTTTTGGAGACAAAAATCCGCCAAGTGAGAGAGCGATTCCGTGGCGTCCGTCACGCTCACGTCTGTGGCAAATTCCACAAATCCCAATCGAATCATCTCGCCGCGCTTCCACTGGCGCAGGGCTTCGAGGTCTTGTTTGTCTCCGGCATTAGGCTGGCGCAGCGCGTTCCAATCCGCCTCCCAACGCCCTTTGCCGCGCGGTTGAAGAATTTCTTCTTCCGAAAAAGGCGTTTCCATCACGCGCGCAGGAAGAGAAAATTCGAGGTATTGTTTCCACGCTTCTTTAAAAGAAGGAAACTTTTTGCGCAGCTGCATAAATGTTTAGCGAAACAAAGAATTGTAGTCGTTAAAAACATCATCCTGCAACTGCGCGCGACGGGAAAATCGCCGCAACCACATCCACACACACCCCGTCGCCACGCCGCCTAAGTGGGCCGAATGGCCGATGAACGCCAACGGCGGATAAAACAAAAGCCCGAAACTTAACACGACAAAACCCGCCAGCGCATATTTAGCCTTCACGGGAAAAGGTAAAAATAGGACAAATAATTTGGCGTCAGGCCACAGCCAAGCGAAGGCTGTCACGACGGCCACAATCGCGCCGCTTGCGCCGATGACAATGCGAGGCTCGCCTTCCGCTATGCGCGCGATGACAAAGCCGTTGCGCACCCATAATTCGACGAAAAACGCAAAAGCAGCGATGATACCCCCCGCCAAATAAAGTCCCAAAAAAGAAAACCGCCCCAACCTCGCTTCCACCAGCCGGCCAAACATGTGGAGGGTGAACATGTTGAAAATAATGTGCAGCACGCCTGACCCGCGCGGGTCGGCGTGAAGCCACATGTAAGTGAAAAATTCCCACCATTTGCCTTGCGCCAGCGCGGTTGACCACAAGGCAAAATGAAGCAAAAGAGGATCCTCCCCTCTCCAAATGAGGAAAAACAAAGAAACCAGCGCGACGGCGACGTTGACGCTGATAAGCCACGGAATGGAACTCTGCCTCTGCTTTAAGAAAAACTCGTCGTTCATCAGAAAATGAGTGAACGCTAAATATAAGCTAAAATTTCTTTTTTCTTAGTATCGTAATCGGCTTGTGAAATCAATCCGTTGTCATAGAGATGTTTGAGCCAAACTAAGCGATCCACGACGGAAGATTGAGGGCTGGGCGGCGGCAATTCCGCGCCTTCTGCCGCAGCAGGCGCGGCGGCGGTTTGTTCTGCAACGGCCGGTTGCGAAGCCGCAGTTGCTTCAGCCGTTTGCTGCGTTGGAGCGGGAGCGAGAGAAACGACGGGCCCGCCTTCTTCTCCCGTTGGCGGAGCGGTTTCTTCCTCTTCCTTACGTGTTTGCGCGGCAGCCACAGCGCGCAGGGTGCGCTTATACATGACATTGGAATGAACGAACCAGAAAATGATGACGGCCAAAGCGATGACTGTGGCGATGATAATCATGCGCCCGACGCTTTGCGGCTGCTTCCCCACCGGCCTCACCACCCTCGTTGTTTTGACTGTTGTCACTTTAGCCGATTGAGCGGGCGCAGCGGCGGCAGCAGAAGCGTCCGTTGGAAGAGGAGGCTCTGGTTGAGGCGGAGCCGAGCGCGGCATCGTTTGCCGGGCAATCACGATGCCTTCATTTGTCGTTGCTCCAGAAACAGCAGAGGGCAACGCTGAAACGGCGGCGTTGGACGAAACGCCGATATTAACAGCCGGCGGCGGGATAAAAAGCTGGGGTGACGCTGGCCTCGGCGCGCTAGGAGCAGAAGGCAGGGTATTTCTCACAGAACTTGGCTGGCTCCGCGACATGCGAGTGGAGGAAACTTGCTCCGTAGGACCGCTGCAAGCATAAATAAGAAAAAGGATGATAATGACGACCAGGGCGAGGTGAAAAAGATGAACCAGCAGGGAATGCCCGCTTTGAGAATGGCGTGTTTTCATGGCGCGGCGCGCATTCTACAACTGTTTCATAAAGAACGCCAGCAACTTCCTTCCATTTTCTTGACTCTTTTCAGGGTGAAACTGAAAGGCCCAAATTTTGCCTTTGCCGATGCCGCTAACGAAACGAACGCCGTTGTATTCCGTCTCGCAAACTTTCCATTCCGGCGCAACCAACGGCGGGTAATAAGAGTGAACATGGTAGAAAAAAGAGGGGTTGGGCAGCTCCGCCCTTAAACGTTCGTTATGCCACTGAACTTCATTCCAGCCCATGTGAGGCACTTTGCCAACCGTTGAAGGGAAACGAACCACCGCGCCCGGCAGATGCCCCAAACCGGCGACGTTGGGGCTTTCCTCGCTTCTTTCAAACAAAAGTTGATAACCCAAACAAATGCCTAAAAACGGTCTTCCCTCCCTCAACCACTTTTTAATCGGCTCAATCAAACCGCGTTCTTCGAGATTGCGCATCGCGTCTCCAAACGCCCCGACGCCGGGCAAAACAAGCGCCTCCGCGCCGTCAAAATTTCCGTTTTGAAAACGCTGAACCCGCGCCCCTACTCGCTCCAAAGCCTTTTCCACACTGCGCAAGTTGCCGCGCCCGTAATCAATTAAACCCACATTCACGGCATTATGCTTTGTAGGAAATAATCGTAAAAAGATGGCCAATAAAAGGAAGGGGCTTGCACTCGCCATGCAAGCAATTGTTGACGCCGTAAAGAGCCGCCCCAAGCCAAGCCAGGCTGGGCAATAAAACGCCACCGATGTAAAAAAGCGCGCCTACAACAGGAATGGGAGTCAGCCAACCGACGATGGATCGGGAAAGAAGCATGATAGGAACGGCAATGATAAGAAGAATCAACCCTTGGTTGGCGTGATAGGTTGCAAACCTTGAATCGCGCGCCGCTAACAACGGCACCAGCACAAGAAAAAAAAGATAAGAAAACAAAGCGATAGGCTTGTTTTTTTCAATGTCGCTAATGTCGCACTTAATGGGGTTGTTCACACTTCTTATTTAGCAGATTTTTTCTTAAACCCAACCGCGAAGTGACGCCAAAATTAAATAAAGCCAGTGAACGAGAATCAGCATCGCAACAACGCTTGCGGAAGGTTTCCAGCGTTCAAATAAGGAGCAAGGACAGCGGGTGATCACTCTAAAAATCGCGCCGAAAAGAAACAGAACGCACGCAAGAAAAACCAAGGGGTTGACAAGAAAAGCGTTGAGCCAATGGCCCGACGCAAAGAAAACCAAACACCGCGTGCCACCGCAAAAAAGGCACGGCAATCCCGTCAACCATCGAAACCCGCAAACGGGAAAAGGGAAAAAGCGCATGGCGAATTTTGCGGCGAAATATAACGCGACAAAAGCAATGCTGATGAGAAATATGAAAAGAACGAATCGAAAAATGCTCTGTGAAAAACACCGCTTCCTGTCATTCCCGAAAGCGAAGCGAGTCGGGAATCCAGAAGACCGATCTTGTGAAAAAGCTTCTGGATTCCCGCTTACGCGGGAATGACACAGAGCGGAAGCCGTATTTTCTCCGACGGGATCCACGTTCATCGCTGTTTTTTATAGAGCAACATCTGATCGTTTCGCTTCTTTGATCACTTGCCAGCTTGTGAAGAGAGACCAAAGCCAAGCCAACAAAAAAACGGCGAAACCCAAACCGACAATTCTTAGAAAACGCGTGTCAAACTCCGTTTGATATCCTTTTTCTTTCAAAACCTTGAAGGCCATTAAAAACAACCCAAATCCCCAAAACGTAATCAACAACCCCACAGACGCTAAAATGATTTGGCCAATGCCGCTGACCTTACGCTCGGCCATAACCGAGCCGATGCCCGGCATGACCAGTAAATTCGTCACCAAGTAACCGTAAGCCGTGGAGCGGCTAGGAGGTTGACCCGGGATTGAAGATGTCTTCATAAGCACACATCACAGCCGCGACAGCCACCGGCCCGGTGAAAAGTATTCCAATACCGCAAGCGATTACGCCCACCGCTGCCACAGCCGACGCGGCAAGAACAAGAAAGCCGATCATGAACCAATGTTTTGCCACCATCTTACGGCTCAACTCCATCGCGTCCCAAAATTCCATTTTGCGGTCAAGAATCAAAATAAAAACAAACGAGTAACTCACCCAAAGATAAATTCCCGGAACGATGCAAAGTATCAATCCCAACATCATCAACAATGAAGAAACCACACTGGCTAACATGAGCTGTTTAAAAGATTGCTTGAATCCGACAAAAACGTCCGAGGCAAGAGGCGTTTCCCCTCTTTTTAACCGTATGAAAAAAAGGCTTAATCCTCCATATAACAGCCCCATAAAAAGCATGCAAAGGATAGAAGAAATGAAATTAAGCGTCGCCGAAATGATTTGGGCTGCGGCGGAAACGTTCTCTTTCCCGCCTGCGGAAATAAAACCGCCAAAAAACGAAGGTATCTGCAACGCGAGGGAGGCCAGCCCAAAAAGCAACGCGGCAACAACCGCCACTTTCCAATTCTTTTTCACCAGCGCGAAAGCGCGCTGGAAACAATCCACGACATCTATTTCATAATCGCACGACAGCAAAGCCGTTTCACCCATCGGCGCAGGACGTTGAATTTTTTCAACTTGTTGAAGCGGCACGGGAGCGGATGGAGTTGCTTGCTGCGGATTAAAAGCTTCCGGCAGGTTCGCCAACGCAAACCATGCGTCTTCCCCTTGCCTTCTGATATGCGTTTCCGCCGTGATGCGTCCCTCGGCCAGCCATCCTTTGAGCTGCTCCAAAGTCGCCGGGCCGTATTCCTGTCCGTCACCGCCTATAATGATATACATCGCTTTGCTCCCTCGTTGCTTCGGCGCAAAAGCTATCACTCAACAACGTTGAATCAAGAAAATGATGGTGAATCGCTGAAAAATCACGTGCCCGAGGCGGGACTCGAACCCGCACGGACCTATGCAGTCCTCAGGATTTTAAGTCCTGTGTGTCTGCCATTCCACCACTCGGGCATATTGGTAAACAAACACAAACCTATACCGTTCCGGCAAGGCGAGTCACTTCATTTTTGCGAGAACGGCGGAATCCATCAAACAAAATTAACGCGACGGGTCTTCTCTTGATGGTTTTTCACCTAACGTTTTTTCGTTCTCATCTGCGGGATCTTGGTCTTCTTTTTCTAAAACGGGAAAGCCGCCTGTCATCGTCATGGGATCAACTTCACTACTAAATGGGCCACTTACCCCAAGATCTTCAGGATTCATGGGCGGCAGGTTTTCTTGCAAATTTTTAAAAAAGTGATGCGGTTGCCCTGCTATCGCCATGGCCAAATGCGACGGTTGACCGCTCAAGCTCTGAGCAAAATGATCTAAAACCAATCTAGCTGTTCCTCTTTGCTTCTTTTGAATCGCTAATTGGTGAGCCGTGAGACCGCCTTTATCTGCAGCTTGAACATCTGCGCCTGCTTGGAAAAGTTCTTCAACAACTTCATCATACCCTCCCATTGCCGCCAACATGAGGGGCGTTCTTCCCTCCGCATCTCTAGCATCCACGTCTGCGCCTTCATTAAGAAAACTCATTAATTCCTTCAGTTTTCCTTCTGCAGCAGCGCTGATAAGACCTCTAGTTTTTGCATCTTTCATAAGTTTTTAAATGCATTGTGGTTTGTTGCGCTTTACATCCTAACCGGTTGCATGTCCCCTTTTTCCTCTACGTAGCTGTCCATAACCGCGCACGCAAGCGTTGTCGCTTGTTTTTCTTCCGCTTCTTTTAACAAAGCAAGGATGCTTTCGTTCCCGGTTAAATCGCTTGCTTTTTCCCCATCATTGTTCATCGCATTGGCATCCGCCCCTCTCTCCAAAAGAAGCCTCACTATGGGCTCATCTCCACAACCAGCCGCATGCATGAGAGCTGTCGAACTGCCTATATATTTTTCCTTCGTGTTAACATTCGCGCCGCGATCAAGAAGCAACTTTACTGTTTCCCTATCGCCGCTTCTTGCTGCCCGCATGAGCGCAGTTGTGCCGCATTCATTGGTCGCATTCACATCAGTGCCCGCATCTAAAAAAATCTCGGCCACTTCCCTATGCCCATTTCTGGCGGCCCACATGAGCGAAGTGGCATCGCCTCTGCTCTGATCGTTAACATTTGCTCCATCGCTCAAAAGACCTTGAACAATCTCGACTCTCCCGAAACCAGCCGCCCATTCGAGAGCATGAGCCATCCATTTGAAAGTAATATCCTGCGCCGCACTGGACGCTTCGCCTTCCGCTATAAGCTTTCTCACTGCGTCAACATCGCCAGTCTTAGCAGTTGCTTGGATGGCATCCTTGATCTCCCATATCGCCCGATGACTTTGTCCCATAGGCTTTTTAATGTGCTCAACGGCTTGTTGCGTCAAGCGATGGCCGAAAAAACCCTCCAGCCTTTAGTTCGGTATCCCGGAACCTTTTTGGACTTTGTGAATCTCGAAGTAGCTCTTGGTTTTGCTGACGTCGCGTCCGGGGATGATGTTGCAGATCATCATTTCTTTGATGACGTAAAATTCTGTGCCTTCGACACGCTGAACGCCGTTAACTTCCACGCGCTTAACAACTTGACCCTTTTTGTTATAAGCGTCCACGCGCAGAACAGCGAGGTATTCGGAGCTAATCCAATAACGCGCCTTGGCATAGCGGCTGATTTTATCCGGCTTGGCTTCATACGCCCATGCTTCCAGCGTTTTGATGCTGTCGAGGCCAAGAGGCTTGACGTTTTTCCATCTTAAAAAATCCACGCCGAGGTCTTCGTAGGCCACGTCGGAATCAAGAATTCTTTCCAGCCGTTGTTCGCCAGTCACCGCCATCCACGGATTGCCCTTTTTCTTGCGACGGTGGACAAGGCTTCCTTCCGGCGTTAGCTCCACATGAACTTGCAACGGTTCTTCAGGAAATTCAAAAATCATCTCGCGGTTGCGCGTCGAAAGAACAAGCGGGTGAAGCTGCTTGTCCGTGCGCATGAACCCTTCCAAACGAAAATCTTGGAAAACCATATTGTGCCATAAAGCCTCCTGAACGCGGTGGGCATCGGGAATTTTTTTGGTTGAATCAGGATCGGCATAAGCCGAAACGGCAAAAACGGCGGCAAGAGTCAAAACGTAAAGTGCTTGTTTCATGAATCCTGAACGAATTACTCTAGTGTTCATGTTTAGCCAAGCGCATTTATGGGACATCCAGCTATTCCGGTGGATCAATTCCGAGGCCATAAATCCTTTTTTGGATTGGACGATGGCTTGGGCTGCCGATTTCGGTTTTTGGATGAAACCGTTGATTCTTGCCGCCATCGCGCTGGCCGTTTTCGGAAAATTCCGCGAGCGCGTCTTTCTTGTTCTCCTCGCTTTCGCCTTGCTCATCGGCGACGCGGGCGTGACGCAAGGCATCCGCGCCGTGGTGAACCGCCCTCGGCCTTGGCAAGCGCTGGGCAATGTGCGTTTCGTGGATCGTTCCGGCGTGGAAATACGCCAGCCGACGGCTTGGAAGCGCGGACGCTCTTTCCCTTCCGGCCATGTGTGCAACAACACTGCGGCGGCTCTCCTGCTGACCCTTCTTTATCCGCCTTGGGGGTGGCTGGCGTGACTGTGGGCGGCGCTGATAGCTTACTCACGCATCTACACTGGCAGCCATTACCCCAGCGACGTTCTCGCTTCTGTCCTCATTTCGCTTTGCTACACGCTGCTCATTTGTTACATCGCCAACCTGCTGTGGAAAAAATTGGGACCGCGCTGGCTGCCCACGCTGCATAACCGACATCTTCAACTTTTTCTTAAAAATAATGCCAAGGTCAAAAAATAAGTTTTATATGACAAGAAACATTACCCTCCCTTGCGCCCGAGATTGCTTCGTCGCTGTTGCTCCTCGCAATGACAAATGCGCTACACATAGCGTTGTCATTGCGAGCGAGGGAAGCGAAGCAATCTCCCATTTTCCCCCGACGGGGTCGGGGTAAAAAATGGGACGCAAAAACAAATCATTTGTCATGACCATTTTTTCAAAAAAGAATTTTTTATCCTTCACCGTTCTCGCCTTCCTTTACATCGGTGTTTTGACGGTTCTGCGCCTTTGGTTCTGCGCACAGTTTGACCTCATCGGCGACGAGGCTTACTACTGGCTTTGGTCAAAGCATCTGGACTTGAGCTATTTCAGCAAAGGGCCTGCCGTGGCGTGGTTCATCGCGTTGGGAACGCGCTTGGCAGGCGACACCGTTCCCGGCGTCCGATTGCCTTCCGTCCTGCTTGCGGCGGGAACGGGCGTGTTGATGTTCCGCCTCGCGCGCGCGCTGTTTTCCGAAAAAATTGCTTTCTGGTCGGTGATTCTCGCCAGCATGATTCCCCTTTTCATGATCGGCGGTTTGCTGATGACCATTGACCCCATCAGCGTTTTTTTCTGGGCGTTGGCGGCTTGGCTTTTTTGGAAAAATAAAGATGCGCCCTCGCCGCTCGCATGGGCGACAACCGGCCTTGCCGTCGGATTAGGAATGCTGGGCAAATACACGAACATCGCTCAACTCGTCTGCTTCGGCTTGTTCTGTTGGTGGTCGCCGTCTCTCCGCCGCAAATGGCCGCATTTTTTGGTGATGACAGTGGTGGCGTTGCTCTGCTTGACGCCCGTTCTTATTTGGAACATGCAGCACGGCTGGGTGACGAGCCATCATCTCGTCCATCGAGGCGCGCTGGACGAAAGCTGGCGTTTTTCCGCAAGCGAGCTTTTTGATTTTCTCTGGAGCCAGTACATTGTCTTCAATCCCCTCTTCGCCATCGGCCTTCTTTGGGGATTTGCCTCCATGCGCGCGGAACAATTAAAATCAGATTCCTACCGTTATCTCTTTTGCCTTTTCTTTCCACTCCTTGTTTTCTTTTCCGCATTGAGCCTGAACAAAGCCGGTCAAGCCAACTGGGCCGCGCCTTCATGGTTTGCCGGAGTCATTCTTCTCGCCGCGCTTTGGACGGAGCGTGTGACAAACTACAAATGGGCTAAACCCACCGCTGCTGTTGCGCTCTCTCTATCCGCTATTTTCTTCGTCGCAGCGCACATGATGATTCTTGTTCCTGTGCCGAATTTAATCCCCTCCGTCAAAAAAGACCCGTTGCGTCGTCTGCGCGGCGCGGCGGACATCGCCCGCCAAACGGCGGAGGCGCAAGACCGACTCGGCGCGTCTTTCCTCATCGCCAATAAATACAGTCAAGCCAGCTTGCTCGCCTTCTACCACCCGCGCCGCCCGACAACTTACGTCGTGACTCATGAAGGCTTGCAAAATCAGTTTTCGCTCTGGCCCGGTTATAGCGGCCATTATCCTGAAGGCGCATCCGCGATTTATCTTTCGGATTCGACGGAAATTCCGCCGCAATTAAAAAAGGAATTTGCATCTGTGGAATTGTTTCGAGAAACTTTCTCGATGCACCAAAACCGTCCGCTCTACAAATTTTACCTTTTCCATTGCCGCGGCTTTCATTCAATGACGCGCTGATTTTTGTTTTGCATGAAAATTTCCATCATCATCCCGTTTTACAACGAAGAAGAAAACGTTCAGGCCGTGATAGACGAAGTCAAGCGCGCCAATCCTGATGCTGAAATCATCGCCGTCAACGACGGCAGCACGGACGCCACCGCGCAGAAACTTGCCGCGCAAACGGACATCCGCGTCATCTCCTTTCCGCGCAACCTCGGTCAAAGCGCCGCGCTTTACGAAGGACTCAACACCGCGACGGGCGATGTCTGCGTGATGATGGACGGCGACGGTCAAAATGATCCGGCGGATATTTCGGAACTCGTCAAGCGCGTCGGCGAGCGCAATCTCGTCTGCGGCTACCGTCGCAAGCGGCATGATTCCTGGAAGCGCAAGCTTGCCTCGCGCGTGGCCAACGCCATCCGCAACGCCATTCTCCACGACGGCGCGCGCGACACCGGCTGCACGCTCAAAGCCATGCGCCGCGAACACGTCCGGCTGCTCATCCCCTTCAACGGCCTGCACCGCTTCATCCCCGCTATTTTAAGCTCCGCCGGTCTTTCCATTGTGGAAGTTCCGGTCAACCACCGCCCACGACGGGCGGGTCAATCCAAATACACCATCGGCGGTCGCGCCTTGCGGGGGATTCTAGACCTCGTGGGAATGCGATGGTTCCTCAAACGTCAGATTCACTGGCCGTAAATAATATGATCATCAACCTCCCCTACCTGCCTGATTTAGTCATCACCCCGTGGAAAATCATCGGCTACACCGGCGCCTTCCTCTTCGCCAGCCGATGGTTCGTCCAAGTCATCGCCTCGCGCAACTCTAAAAAACCCGTCGTCCCGCGCCTTTTTTGGTATTTAAGCATTTCGGGAAGCCTTTTGATTCTTGCTTATTTTATTTTTGGAAAAA
>JAZDII010000040.1:0-24512 GCA_043805085.1 bacterium | reverse complement strand
TGCTCGATGGGATTTTGCGTCGCCAAAACCAAAAACGGATCAGGGAGCGGATAAGTCGTCTCACCGATGGTGACTTGGCGTTCCTGCATGGCCTCCAATAACGCGCTCTGAACCTTGGCCGGCGCGCGGTTGATTTCATCGGCAAGAATGAAATTCGAGAAAACGGGGCCGTGCTTCACGTCGAATGTCCCGCCCCGTGGATTATAAATCAGCGTGCCGATAATGTCGGCGGGCAGCATGTCCGGCGTGAATTGAAGGCGATGGAAATTCACTTGAACCGCCGCCGCCAGCGTTTTGAGCGAAAGCGTTTTGGCCAAACCCGGCACGCCTTCTAAAAGCAAATGGCCGTTGGCAATCATACCAACCATAAGACGATCAATGAGGTACTTTTGCCCCACAATCACGCGCCCGATTTCTTGCTGCAAAGGCCGCACCCACGCCGACGCCTCTTGAACGGCGTCGTTAATCGCGCTCACATTTGTGCTCACCGCAAGCGCTCCGCTGAATGACGACCCCACGCGCCCTTTCTCATCAAAAACATCGTCCTTTTTCATCTTTTTGTATCAATTCCTTTCAAATTTTCAGCAAGAACTGCCTTGAGTGCCTGCTTGTAAAAAACAGGCGATTATATGAAAATTAGACAAATTTCAAAAAAAAACGTTCACGAAATTATGTCACCCAAAAAAATCCTCGTCCACACCTGCTGCGCGCCGTGCGCCTCGGCCTCGACGGAACGGCTGATGCTGCAAGACCATTGCGTGACGTTTTACTTCGCCAACTCCAACATTTTTCCAGAAGAAGAATACCAAAAACGCCTCGAAAACGTGCGCAAGCTCGCCGGTATTTTGGATATTGTAGTTGAAGAAGACCTCTACGACCACCAAGCGTGGCTGGCGCACATTCGCGGGCTGGAAAACGAACCGGAAGGAGGCCGTCGTTGCCTCAAGTGTTTTGAATACAGCCTGCGCCGCACGGCCCAACTGGCCGATAGGCTCGATTTCCCCTCCTTCACCACCACGCTCACCATCAGCCCGCATAAAAATTCAGAAGATATCTTTCGCATCGGCAAAACGTTTCCGAAATTCCTGCCGATAGATTTCAAAAAAGAAAACGGCTTCCAACGCAGCCTCCAATTAAGCGAACAATACGACCTCTACCGCCAGAACTACTGCGGTTGCGAGTTTAGTTTAAAAAACTCAAAGTAACTATTTTCCATTCGCCTCCGCTTTTTTTTTATGCCATAAAAAGGCGATGGGCAGCGTTTTCGGCAAACTCTTTCAGCTTTCCACTTGGGGCGAATCGCACGGCAAAGGCGTTGGCGTGGTGATTGACGGCTGCCCGCCGCGATTGCCTCTGACGGAAGAAGATGTTCAAAAGGAACTCGACCGCCGTCGGCCGGGCCAAAGCGCGATCACCACTCCGCGCAGCGAAGCCGACCGATGCGAAATTCTCTCCGGTGTTTTTGAAGGACAAACCACCGGTGCGCCTATTTCCATCATGGTAAAAAACGCTGATGTCCGTTCGGAAGACTATTCCGAAATGAAGCAACTTTACCGCCCCTCTCACGCCGATTACACCTACCAAACCAAATACGGCATCCGCGACTGGCGCGGCGGCGGACGCGCTTCGGCGCGGGAAACAATTGGCCGCGTCGCGGCGGCGGCGGTGGGCAAAAAAGTTCTTCAGAAATTCGCGTCCGGCTTCGAGTGCGTCGCCTACGTCCAGCGCGTGAAAGACTTCACGGCGAATGTTGACCCGGCCAAAGTTTCGACCAAGGAAATAGAGAGCAACATCGTTCGTTGGCCTAACAGCGCAGACGCAGAGCGCGTCATTCGTCTCATCGAAGAAACACGCGCGCAAGGCGATTCTCTCGGCGGCGTAGTCGAATGCGTCATCCGCAACGTCCCCGTCGGCCTCGGCGAACCGGTCTTTGACAAACTGGAAGCGGACTTGGCCAAAGCCATGTTAAGCATTCCGGCGACGAAAGGTTTTGAAATCGGCTCCGGCTTCGACGGAACGCTGATGAAAGGCTCCGAGCACAACGACCCATTCCTCCTGCGTGAAGGCCATGTCCACACAACCACCAACCGCAGCGGCGGCATCCAAGGCGGCATCAGCAACGGCGAAGACATTGTTTTCCGCGTCGCTTTTAAACCGACGGCTACCATCGCTCACCCCCAACAAACTGTTTCCGTCGAAGGCAAGCAAGCCGAACTTGCCGCGCGCGGGCGGCACGACCCCTGCGTCCTGCCCCGCGCCGTGCCCATTGTGGAAGCCATGGCAATCTTAGTCATTACGGATCACCTTCTCCGCCAGCGCGCGCAGTGCGGTTAAAAAAGCTTCACACTCGACAAATGATAATAATGAACTACACTACCGCTTTTGAAAGCCACAAAAGCGGTAGTGTTTGAGTTGATTGAAGAAAGTCTCTTTTACTGCTATAAACTATTCCCTTTAAAGAAAGCATCGTTATGGCATTAGCTAAAATCACAGAAGTTGTCGGGCGCGCGGTTGTTGTGCCCGGGGATGACATTGACACCGACCGCATCATCCCCGCTCGCTTTATGAAAGGCGTCACGTTCGACGGCCTCGGCGAATATCTTTTTTATGACGTCCGTTTTGATAAAGACGGCAAAAAACAACCGCATCCGCTTAACGAACCTCGTCATGAGGGCGCGACAGTTCTGATTTCCGGCAACAACTTCGGCTGCGGTAGCTCGCGCGAGCATGCGCCGCAAGCGATTTACCGCGCCGGCTTCCGCGCCGTCATCGCCGAGGGATTTGCCGAAATCTTCTTTGGCAATGCCATCACATTAGGCCTTCCTTGCGTCGCTTTGTCTCATATTCATCTCAACGAACTTGCTGAACTTGTTCAAAGAGACCCCGCCATACAAGTGACCGTGGATTTGCTGCAACAAAACGTCTGCGCCGATAAAAAAACTTGGCCGGTTCAGCTTCGCGCCAGCGCGCGCGACGCCTTAATCCATGGCCGATGGGACGCTATCGGCGAATTGCTGGAAGGCTTGCCGGAAGTGGAAAAACTCGCCGCGCGACTGTCCTAACTTTTCAATGCCACCGGCGAACTAAGGATTTCATTGATGAGAATCGCATCGCGCACGCGATGGCGGTTTTTGAGAAGTTCTGACAAGGTTTTTCTCTTGGAAGATTCTTTAAGTTGTCGTGTTTGGAATAAAGATTGCTGCGGCGCGGTTTTTTCGAGGGAATCACGCTTCTCTTGGCGCGGCAAATCCGCTTTTTGAAGATGTTTCAATTCTTTTAACAACGGACCGACTTCGCCGGATTTTTCTTCTTTCTTCTTAAGAACAGAAGCAGTCGCAACAGACGATTTTGCGACTGGCGTTCGTTGCGGCGTTTTTTGAGCAACCGGTTTCAACTGCGGCGGAGGCGGCAGGGGTGAAGCGGGGGCAGGACGCTGCTTTTGCCCTAGAGCCTCCATGAGCTCATCTAAATGATCCAAAGGCGATGCTGTTTTTGGTTGATTGCCACTTTGCCTCGCTTTCTCTTTGCGCTGCGCGGCCCATTGAACAAGAGAAACGACAACAATGACGAGAGGGATGATCCAATCCAAGCCCGCCAGTGTGAGGTGCTTCATCATTATTCGGATGTTTCTTTAGCGATAGAGCTGCGCATTTTGGTGTCGGCGTCAATGTTGCGGTAGCGCATGTAATCAAGCACGCCAAGGTTGCCGCTGCGAAACGCCTCGGCCATAGCGAGGGGAATTTGAGATTCCGCTTCCACGACTTTCGCGCGCATTTCTGCAACGCGGGCAACCATCTCCTGCTCCACAGCCACGGCGGCAGCGCGGCGCATCTCCGCCTTGGCTTGAGCCACGCGCTTGTCGGCTTCGGCCTGATCCGCTTGCAAACGCGCGCCGATGTTTTCGCCCACGTTCACGTCGCAAATATCAATGGAGAGAATTTCAAAAGCCGTGCCGGAGTCCAATCCGCGCGCAAGAACATTTTTGGAAATGCGGTCGGGAAATTCCAAAACTTCTTTATAAGTGGCGGCTGAACCGATGGTGGTCACAATGCCTTCGCCCACGCGCGCGATGATGGTTTCCTCCGTCGCGCCGCCGACGAAACGGTCGAGATTCGTGCGCACGGTAACGCGCGCCTTGGCCTGAAGCCCAATGCCGTCTTTGGCCACGGCGTCAATAGTATCCTTGCCGGAAGAAGCAGCGGGACAATCAATGACCTTGGGATTGACGCTCGTGCGAACAGCTTCAAACACGGTTTTTCCTGAACCGGTCGTCGCCAGATCAATCGCGCAACACTGGTCAAAAGCGAGATGAATTTTGGCTTTGTCTGCCGCAATCAGGGCGCGCACAACGTCATTCACATTGCCGCCGGCGAGGTAATGCGTTTCCAACTGCTCCGTCGTGCACCCAAGCCCGGCACGAACGGACGCAATGCGCGCGTTGACGATGAGCGAGCTGGGGATATTGCGCAGCCGCATGGCGATGAGCGTCGTAAAACCGACGTACGCGCCCGACGTCCACGCCCGCAACCAAAGGCCGAAGAAGTTGAAAACAATCACAGTTCCCACGAGGAGAACCACGCCTAGAACGAAATAGAGAACTACTAACATACGACTTTTTCCTTAAGTTGAGTTAAACAGTCTGACCACTATACGCGCCCCTTCTACGTTGACAACCTTGATGTCCTTGCCCGCCTCCACATGCATGCCCTCCGTCACCACATCATGCCGATGACCATTGATGCTCGCCACACCAGAGGGGCGCAACGGCGTGAGCGCGACGCCCGTGGAGCCGAGCAGCTTGGAAAAATTCTCTGACGCGGAAGATTGCTTCGGCGGCTCTTGTTTGAGCGCGAAAAGACGGCCAAATGCGGACGACGGAAAAAACTTCACCCAAAGAAAAAAGAGGATGATAAGAAAAACAATTTCTCCCGCAACAACGTAAGCCCCCATTTCAGGGCCGAACCGGTGAAACGCCGAAACGCTCGCGCCGACAAGACAAGCCACTCCCACCGCGCCCGCAACGAGGCCCGGCAAGAACATCTCAACGATAAGCAAAAAAAAGCCGATAACGACCAGCGCGATAACTATCATCATGAACATTTCTCCACAATCACCTTGCTGCCTTCGATCATTAAAACGCGAATCGGCTCGTTTGCGGCAATGAAATCGCCCTCGGTCATCACATCCACCGGCCCGTCGCCGAAGTCCGCTGTGCCGCTTGGCCTCAAGTAAGTGACCGCCCTGCCCTCTTGACCCGCCTTCAACGCGGACGCTTCCACAGTCGAAAGCGGCGTGAGGTTCACGCCTTCAAGAACGAGTTGATGATAGAGCGGCGTTTTAGGAAGAAGCCGCGCAAGGATTAAAATGACGACAAGAGAAGCCAGCAATGCAACGCCTAAATTCGCCAGAGGCAGTTGCAGTTGAGGGAGCGTCGGCAACACGGGATCGGTTGGGTAAATATCCGCCATAGCTCGCAACAAAGAAAAGACGACCAGCACAAAACCAGACACGCCCATCACGACAATCCCCGGAAAAAACAGCAACTCCAAAGCAATCAAAACTGCGCCAAGAAAGAAAAGAAGAACGTTCTCATATCCCGAAAGCCCCGCGACGTAATGCCCGAAGAAAAAAATCACCGCGCAAACAATGGCCAGAATGCCGAAAATGCCGAATCCGGGCGTTTTAAATTCGATGTAACCCATAATCATCGCTGCGGAGAGCAGGAAAGGCGCAACCATGGTGATCAACCGCGCCAACCGCTCCAAACCCGTCGGTTCAACAGTGACAACCTTCGCGCTCGCCCCTGCTATCTTCGCCGTGAACGCCTGCAAACTTTCCATCGTGCCCTCGGAAAGAAGAGGCTTGGGCGGACTGCCGTAAGCGATTGCCGCCTCATTATTAGTCAACGTCAACACCTTGCCCTTGGGCAAAATTTCCACGTCGCCGATTTTCAACCCTTGATCCGCATCCACCATCGCGTCGAAAACCTTCGGATTATGCCCGTTCTTCTCCGCGCTTGTCCTCACAAGAGCGCGCACGGCGGAATTGATTTTCTCCTCCGCGCTCTTCGGTAAAGTTGCGGGCGCGCCGCCCTGCGGTCCCAGCATAATCGGCGTCAGCGCGCCGATGACGCTCGACGGCGCCATGTAAATATGCTGCGTCGCGGAAGCGATGAACGCCCCCGCCGAAATCGCCTTCGTGTCCACATACGTGTAAATGGGATTCTTGAAACGGTTCAACGCCCGAATAATATCCTCCGTGTAATCCACACGCCCGCCGTTGGTGTCCATATGAATCACCAACACATCGGCCTTATTCTGAAGAGCCTCCTTAACGCCACGCCGCACGAGATACACCATCGAAGCCTCAATATCATCGCGCACAGGAATGACATAAACCACCTTCTCTTTTTCGGGCAATGGGCTGCCTTGCGCATGAAAAACCGCCGTCAAAGCAAAGAAAAAACACAATGCCGTCTTCATTATCCCAGACATGCGCGCTGAAGGGATTGAACCTCCGACCCCCTCGGTGTAAACGAGGTGCTCTACCACTAAGCTAAGCGCGCGAATAAGTGCCATTAAGAAAACATGATGCCCATTTTGAAAAAAGAGGCAAGCAGGTCGGAAAAAATCGGCCGCAGCAATCAATCCAACCGCCAATCCAACCAAAAATAAACCAACGATACCTTGCTAACGCATCAGCGTGATGCATAATACAAGTTGGCTTTGCGTCGGCAGTAACTGTTAGCGTGGAGTCAAAGCAAGAAAACACGCCTGACGCAGCCGAAGATTGCATGAATATACTTCTCATTTATCCAGAGTTCCCAGATACCTTCTGGAGCTTCAAACACGCCTTAAAATTTATCGGGAAGAAATCAGCGTTCCCTCCTCTTGGTTTGTTGACGGTAGCGGCACTATTGCCGTCCGAATGGTCGAAACGGGTGGTTGACCTCAATGTGCAGCCGCTCAAAGCGAAAGATTTGGAGTGGGCGGATTATGTTTTCATTAGTGGAATGACGGTGCAGAGAGACTCGGCAAAAAAAGTCATCGCGCAATGCAACGCCGCCAAAGTTCCCGTCGTCGCCGGCGGCCCTCTTTTCACGACAGAACATGAAAACTTTTCGGGCGTGGATCATTTTGTGCTGAACGAGGCGGAAATAACCCTCCCGCAATTTTTGCAAGATTTACAACAAGGCGCGCCCAAAGCGCTTTATCAAACATCAGAATTTGCGAACGTTGGCGCCACCCCCATGCCATTATGGGGATTGATTAACTTGAAGAAATACGCCTCGATGAGCCTTCAATACTCGCGCGGCTGTCCCTTCAAATGCGATTTTTGCAACGTCACCGCGCTTTTTGGCCATCGTCCGCGCATCAAAACTTCGGAGCAAGTTCTCGCGGAGTTAAATCAACTTCAACACTTGGGATGGAAGGGAAAAGTTTTCTTTGTGGACGACAACATCATCGGCAATAAACAGCAGCTAAAGCAGGAGCTATTGCCCGCGCTGATTCAATGGCAAAAGGACGGAGGCAGAATGCCTTTTTACACGGAAGCGTCCATTAATCTAGCCGATGACGCTCCATTAATGCACTCAATGCGGGAAGCGGGTTTTGACACCGTCTTCATCGGCATTGAAACCGCCCATGAAGAATCTCTTTCCGAATGCAGCAAGAAACAAAATCAAAACCGCAACCTCATTAACGACATTAAGCGCATTCAACAAGCCGGGTTAGAAGTTCAGGGAGGATTCATCGTAGGCTTCGATAGCGATCCCATTTCCGTTTTTGAGCGTCAGATCGAGTTCATTCAAAAAAGCGGCATCGCCGTAGCCATGGTGGGACTGCTTCAGGCAGTTCAAGGAACAACGCTTTACGAACGATTGAAAAAAGAAGGCCGTTTGCGTGGGCAAACTTCTGGAGATAATGTGGACGGCACAACCAACATCGTCACCCAAATGAATTTGCAGACGCTTCTTGCGGGACATAAAAAAATCCTGAACTCGATTTATTTGCCGAAGAACTACTACAACCGGCTCAAAACTTTCTTGCGCGAGTATCACCCACCTAAAATTCGGGAACGCCTGAATTTTCAGCATCTGTTGGCATTTTTACGCTCCACCATCACACTGGGCATCTTGGGACGCGAGCGCGTGCATTACTGGAAACTTTTACTGTGGACATGCTTTACGCGCCCGAATTTATTAGCGCAAGCCATCTCCCTTTCCATCTTCGGATATCATTTCCGCCGCGTCTGCAACTTGTAACAAGGCCCTTAAGACAATTATTTTCCAGTCCAGCGTTTCAAGCGCAGGGCATTTCCGATGACGGAGACGCTACTGAAAGACATGGTAGCGCCGGCAATCATAGGGTTGAGCAGCCAACCTGTCCACGGATACAGCACGCCTGCGGCTAGGGGGATGCTTAGAACGTTGTAGATGAAAGCGAAAAAAAGATTTTGGCGAATGTTTTTCATGACGGCGCGGCTCAAACGCAGAGCGTTGGCAATGCCTCGTAAATCGCCTTTGACCAGTGTGATGCCCGCGCTTTGAATGGCGACATCCGTGCCATGTCCCATCGCAATGCCTACGTCAGAGGCGGCGAGAGCGGGCGCGTCGTTGATGCCGTCGCCCGCCACGGCGACACGCGCGCCTTGAGATTGCAATTGTCGGACAATCTTTTGTTTATCTTTCGGAGAAACTCCGGCGCGAACATCGCCGATTCCAAGTTGTCGCGCCACGGCGGCGGCGGTTTGTTGACTGTCCCCCGTGCACATGACGATCTTGATTCCCAGCGCACGAAGCTGTCGAATAGCTTCCTCCGTAGTGTCTTTGATAGGATCGGCGATGCCAATCGCGCCGAGAACATTGTCTTCAACGCCGACCCAGATGACCGTGCGCGCTTGTTCTTGAAGTTTCTCTGCCTCTTGAAGCAATGAAGGTTTCAATGAAGAAGACGAGGAAACGAATTGTTGTTTGCCGACGTGCGCCATTTTCCCGTCCACCCGTCCCTGCGCGCCTTGGCCCGTTATAGATTCAAATTCCTCAACCTTAGGCAACGCGAGATTGTTTTCCTTGGCCTTTTGCATAATCGAACGAGCCAGCGGATGTTCGCTGGATGTTTCAAGCGCCGCCGCAAGACTCAACAACTCGGATTCCTTCACTCCTTCGGCGCAAATCAAATCCGTCACTCTTGGTTTTCCTTCCGTCAGCGTTCCGGTTTTATCAGTCACAAGATGGGTGATTTTTTCGGCATTCTCGATGGCTTCCGCATTTCGAATAAGAATGCCCATTCGCGCGCCTTGTCCAACGCCCACCATGACCGACATCGGCGTCGCCAACCCCAACGCGCACGGACACGCGATAATCAGCACAGCAACGGCATTGACGATGGCAAACGCGAGCGCGGGCTGCGGGCCTGCTATCGCCCAAGCAACAAATGTAATCACAGCGATGATCATCACCGCAGGGACAAAGTAGGACGACACCGTGTCGGCGAGTTTTTGAATGGGAGCGCGACTGCGTTGAGCCTCGGCGACCATGTGAACAATTTGCGCCAGCAATGTTTCGTCTCCCACTTTTTCAGCTCGCATAAGAAACGAGCCGGTTTGATTGATCGTCGCGCCGGTGACTTGATCTCCGACGGTTTTTGACACGGGAAGAGGCTCTCCGGTCAGCATGGATTCATCAACTTGGCTCTGCCCTTCCGTGAGAACGCCGTCTATCGGAACTTTTTCGCCCGGTCGGACGCGAATCAAATCGCCAACGCGAATTTCATCAAGCGAAACATCTTCTTCTTTGCCGTTGCGGACTCGGTGCGCAATTTTCGCCTCCAAACCCAGCAAAGCGCGAATGGCCAGCCCGGTTTGACTTCGAGAAAGCGCTTCGAGCCACTGTCCCAAAAGCACAAGGGTTGTGATGACCGCCGCCGCTTCAAAATACAGCGCAATCTCGCCATGCACGCGAAACGAGTCCGGAAAGAGGGACGGCGTTAGCATGGCCACAACGCTGTAAAGATACGCCGCGCCCACGCCCACTGAAATCAAGGTGAACATATTTAAACTGCGATGAAGGATCGAGCGCCATCCACGGACGAAAAAAAGCGCCCCCGCCCAAATCACAACGGGCGTCGTCAAAATCAATTCAATCCATCTGCCCGCTGACTTTGAAATCCATCGCTCCACATCCAAACCCGGCAACATATTTCCAAAGGCGAGAACGAAAACCGGCAACGTCAGCGCGAGACTGATCCAAAATTTGCGTCGAAGATCGTTAATCTCGCCGTCCTCTTCAGCCTGTTGGTGATGGGGAACGGCCAATTCCAGCGCCATGCCGCATTTAGGACAATCACCCGGATGATCCTGCCGAATTTCCGGATGCATCGGACAGGTGTAAATCTTTTTTCCTTGGGAAGAAACTTCCCATGCGGGATTCAATTCCAAACGCATACCGCACTTCGGGCAGTCCCCCGGCTCGTCCGACTCCACACCCGGACACATCGGACAATAATATTTTTTTGTCGCAGTCGGCGGCATTTGTTCATGATGACCATGTTCGCAGTGATGGCTCATAAAAAAACCTGCAGGCTTCAAGCCTGACCCCGCACGACAAAAAATCAAGGAAAGATGCCTTGGTCCATATAAACCTGCGCCACTTGGTTGATTCCAAGATAAAATGCCGAGGTTCGCAAATCGGGTATTTTCTTCTCCCAACGAATTTCGTAAATTTTCTGGTAGGCGCGGATCATCGTTTCAGCGAGGAACGTGTTAACAGGTTGTTGAAAGCTCTCTGCGATCTGCGCAGAAAAGGACTTTTAAAAATATCGAATATGAAAATGTGAACAAAAAGAACCACATGTGTTTTTGCAAAAATTTTGCGAAAAAATAAATTGTTCATGAAGAGCTATTTGCAAATAAGATAAAAATACTGGCACACCTTTTGCAAGAAACCTTTCGAGGGAAAATTATGCTAACATATACCACAAAAAGCCGAAATCACATCATGCTCGCCATTATTTGAGAATCTTAATCAAATAATGGTTATGGATAAAAAATCCGACGATATGGATATGTAAGTCACTTGAAATCAATCATTTTAAATCGACTTTTCGAATATCATCCTTACTTCGTTATCACTCCCAAAACAACTTCCAAACTATCGCTCCAACAAAGAGGCAAGAACATTGAACTCAATCGAACTTTTCTTTCTAACGCTTCTCGCCTTGCTGCCTTTTTTCATCCTTCCTTACTTCATCCTTGGTCGAGGTTTTCAAAACAAAGACATCGCTTTTTTGACCAGCCTTCTCATGGCCGTTATTGCCGTCGTCGTCTGGCGCGTTGGGCCGATTCAAGTCATCGCTTGCTACGTAAAAGGACTATGGATTGCCTACGAACTTTGCCTTATCGCGCTCTGTGGTTTTCTTTACCAACAACCTTTAAGACAAAGCCGGTCTAGTTCTATTATTCGAGGCTTTTTTTCCTCCATTCATCCTGACAAGCGCGTTCAAGCTATCCTCGTTGGCTGCTTTTTAGGCGGCTTCACAGAATATATCTTAGGCTTCGGCGCAACAGGAGGACTTGGAACCATCATCCTAGCCGGCCTTGGTTTTCCGCCAACGTGCGCCATTGTAGTGGCAATGATGGGGTCGGTGCCGGGAGCGGCTTTTAATTCGGCGGGCTCACCCCTCCTTATCGGCGTGACCCAAGGCATGCAAGACCCCGCCTTTACCGATTTACTAGCAGCCAAAGGATTGGATGTTGCAAGCTACGTGCGGCTTGTTACGGCAGAAGTAGGAATCATCCATGGCGTCGTTGGAGTATTCATGCCGTTATTCATTGTCATGATGATGACCCGTTTTTACGGGCCAAAACGTTCGTTTTTGGACGGATTAGATATAGCTCCATTTGCCATCTTTGCCGGACTTGCGTTCGCTATTCCTTATGCGCTCACGGCCATTTTTTTCGGGCCGGAATTTCCATCCCTCGTCGGCTCTGTCGTTGGATTTGCCATTACTGCAATTGTGGCAAAAATCAATTCTTTCGTTCCTTTTCACAAATGGGAATTCGAGCCTGAAGCAAAATGGCC
Organism: bacterium; assembly: GCA_043805085.1. Taxonomy (GTDB): domain Bacteria; phylum Verrucomicrobiota; class Verrucomicrobiia; order Methylacidiphilales; family Verrucolacustridaceae; genus JAZDII01. The sequence goes on along the minus strand of JAZDII010000040.1, from coordinate 12,433 downwards.
GCACCAATGGGCTCCTACCAAACCCTTTAAACCGGAAGCCCTTGCCAAAATGCCCGCATGGTTAGCTTGGATGCCCTACTTCGGCTTGGGATTTTTCATTTTAATCACTCGCGTACCTCAACTGGGCATCGGCCCATTCCTAAACTCTTTCTCTTTTGAATGGCATAACATTTTCGGCACTTCGGTCAGTGTCGTTTCCCATTCTTTCTACATGCCATGCACCGTATTGGTCGTTATCATGGTCATCGCTAACACCATCGCCTTCAAACTTAATTCCGCCCAAATCCGCGCCTTCTCCCTACCCGCCCTCATTCCCACTGCTTCCATGGTGGATAAAGCTCCTTTTGCGACCGTGACAGCCTTCATTTTCATGTACTCTAGCGTGAACCATTCTCAAATGCCCGGCATGGCAAAAACGATAGCCGACGGATTGTGCGCGCTCCCAGGAAGCAATTACTGGTCGCCCTTTTTCGTTACAGCCATGGCTGCATTGGGAACAACAGCAGGAACCAACAACACCTTTAGCAACATCCTTCTTTCTCAACTCGCTTATAATTTCGAGCACAACCTCAATGCGCCCGTTGGCCTCATGGTTGCGCTTCAAGTTGCCGGAGCGTCCGTGGGCACGTTGGTAGCGATGCGTTATCTCACTAGCACAGTAACCGTCTGCAATATGCTAACGTGGGAGGGCCCCATCATGCACAAAAATGTCATTCCTGCGATTTTATGCGTGTTACTGCTAGGCGTGGCGGGCGTCTTTATTTACCATTACGTTGACCTTGACGCATGGCTGCTGCCTTACGTGATCAGCGGCTAATATCAAGGAAAGATGCCTTGATCCATGTAGACCTGCGCCACTTGGTTGATGCCAAGATAAAACGCCGAAGTTCGTAGATCGGGCATTTTCTTTTCCCAACGGATTTCGCAAATTTTCTGATAGGCGCGGATCATCGTTTCAGCGAGAGCCGAGTTCACAAAATCGAGCTCGCTCGGCCCGTCGGTTAATTTCTCTTTTTCTTTCTCGCTAAGTTTCTTCCCCGTCAACCGCTCCATCTCCGCCACCAGCTTGAGGTTGTTTTTTTCATGGTAGCGAGTGGTGAGGCGTTCGAGGCTGACGTGCGAAAGGTTTTTGAGCCATTCAAAGTAAGAAACCGTCACGCCGCCGGCGTTGAGGTAAATATCAGGCATGATCAGCACATTTTTGCGCAAAAGAATTTCCTCCCCTGCCGGATCAACGGGGCCATTGGCGCCCTCACCGATGATTTTTGCCTTAATTCTAGGCGCGTTTTCAGCAGTGATTTGGTGTTCCAACGCGGCGGGAATCAAAATATCGCAGTCCAACTCCAGAGCATCCTTGGAATTCTTCAAATTCTTCGCGCCCGGAAAATCCAGAATGCTCCCCGTCTTTTTCCGATGCTTGGCCACGGCTTTCACATCCAATCCCTTGGAATTATAGATTGCCCCTTCCATTTCAGCGATGGCGATGATCACCGCGTCGCCCTTGCTCTGGAAAAATTTTGCCGCGTGATAGCCCACATTCCCAAACCCCTGCACGACGACCCGCTTCCCCGCCATTCCCTTGCTCAACCCGATCTTGCGCATCTCGTCCCCGTTTTCCAAACACTCCCGCATCCCGTAGAAAATGCCCAAACCCGTCGCCTCCTTGCGCCCCTCAATGCCGTGCAAAGAAAGAGGCTTGCCTGTCACGCAGGCATAGGCGTTGAGCTTATCCGGCGCGAACGCCTTATATGTATCGGCAATCCAAGCCATCTCCCGCTCCCCCGTGCCGTAATCAGGCGCGGGCACATCAATATCCGGCCCGATAAAATTCTTCTTGATCAGCTCCGCCGCGTAACGCCGCGTCACCCTCTCCTTAAACTCCAAACTCGACGCATACGGATCAATGCACACGCCGCCCTTCGCGCCCCCGAACGGCACATTCACCACCGCGCACTTATACGTCATCAACGCCGCCAACGCCACCACCTCGTCCTGCGTCACATGCAGACTGAACCGAATCCCTCCCTTAACGGGCAAAAAGTGATGACTGTGCTGCGCGCGATACGCCTCAATCACCGCAATCGTCCCATCATCCTTGCGCACCGGAAACCGCATCCGATAAACGCTATTGCACGCCTTGATCTGCGCCAAAAGCCCCGGGTCAAACTTGCAATACGCCGCCGCCCGCCCAAAATACCGCGACACCCCATCCCAAAACTGACTGCGACCGGATTGTTTTTGCTTCATCCTTTTTAAAAGTAAGCATTTGCCGTGCCGCTTTTTAAAAAAAACAGCCTCCCCTGTGTCATTCCCGCGAAAGCGGGAAACCAGTATGATCACTCCCGTGAGCCCTTCGGCAACTCCGCGTTAGCGACCTTTTCCCAGAACTTCGACATCAAAGCCAAAGGAAGAAGTAATACCAACGCCACCAGATAAGCAGGCAAAAACACCATCAATCGAATGCCAACGGCAAATAAATCTCCGATTTTCTTCATACCAATGAAAAGGATGCGGTCATTAAACGCATAAACATTTTGCTCTATAACAGAGCATACTTGGGAAAATTTCACATACAGTCAAGCTCTGAAATGGAGCAACACCAACCCCGCAATGCCGTCGGAACGACCATCCGAAAGATGCGCGCCTCAAAAGGACTCACTCAAGCCATGCTTGTCGCCCGATGCAACGTCGCTGGACTCGACATCAGCCGCGGCACCCTTGCCAAAATCGAAGCTCAAATCCGCGGTGTTTCGGATATTGAACTATTTATAATCGCAAAAATTTTTAAAGTAAAAATCGAGGATTTATTCTCTAAAATTTAATAGGATTTTTTGAAAATGTTTTCTAGCTAGAGTGGAAAGTTTTTTACATCAATTCCATAGCTGTTCTCGAATTTCCTTTTAAAACGCTTTCTTAGTTTATCGTGTTGAGAATCAGAATTCAGCAAGTTCTTAATATATTCTCCAAAAATTCTTTTTACTCCTTCAAAAAACTTGTTTGGATCAAGAATAACGCACGGGCATGAAACACCCCTCTTTCTATATTTTACTAAGCTTCCACTTGTATCACATTGAATGAAATTTGTAGGCATGTTTTTAGTTTGCTTACTTATGTTGCTAATCGCACAATAAAGCGGCGCATGTGCCTGATGCAAAATTCCACATCGAAAGCCAGTATAAATAACCTCAGAATAAGTTTTTAATTCTTTAAGCTCTTTATACCTAAAAGAGATTTTTTGTTTTTGAGGAAATTGTTTTTTGAATTTAGGAAAATGCTTGTTGAGAAATTCAATAAAATGTTCTTTGCCACTTTCTTCCCTACCATAATAATACTGACTAAGCGTATCAATTAACAGACACGTAATAGCTACTTTGCAAAAACCAGAATCGTGAACTTTTGATAAAGCCTCCGCTGGATTAATGTACCACTCTTTGATTTTAACTTCAAAATGGCGGACGATCTCGTTCAAACTTGGACACTTAAGGAGCGTTTCATAATGCGTTTTTGAATTAAAATGTTTTCTGTTTTTAGTTGGACGATATAAGCAAACGTGCATATACACACATACGCTTTTGTGATGGGAAAATAAAAAAACAAGAAGAAAGTGGCTATGCCACTGCGCTCGAGAGGAGTTGAACCTCCACGGGTTTCCCCACTAGAACCTGAATCTAGCGCGTCTGCCATTTCGCCACGAGCGCGGTAAGGAGTGTTTAGGCTACCGCAAACCGCCTTTTTATGCCACTCTATTCAGTGGTTGCTCTGTAGAAAATGGTGATGGGAATGTAGCCTATCGAAGAAAATGCTTTTTCCCGTGTCATTCCCGCGAAAGCGGGAATCCAGCCCTCTGGATTCCCGACTCGCTTCGCTCTCGAGAATGACAGGAAGCAGTGTTTTCCGCAGGGCATTCAGAGATTTTTTTCGTAACGACGAGACATGACTTTAAAAAAGACATTTCTATCCGGCCTTAAAATCGCGCTGCTGGCGATGGCCTTCGCTGCGGCCTGCGCCATCCTTTTGTCCAAGCCAACGTTCAATTTGCTGGGGCGGCCGTTCCACGTTTCCGCCGAGTCCGTCCGTTGGCGCGGAATGGGACGGTTGGAGTTGAGGGCCGTCAACATCGCTCTGGACAAGGAGCACCTCGTTTCCGTCGGGAGCGTGGAGTTGCGCGATTATTTGCGCCCGGACAAACAAGCGGAATTGCAAATCGGCAATCTGCAAACCGGCGATTTCGCGCGCGTGGAATCGGTCAAAGCGCTGTGGACATGGGCGGGTCTGCATCGGCGCGAGGTGGATTATCTCGACGTCACCGGCGCGCGGATTTCGCTGGATAGGCTCACCGCCGCTTATCCGCCCTCGGAAAAAAAAACGGGGCCGGGCGAGAACCTTTCCCGCCCTTTCCTCCTCAAAGAACTGCGCATCCGGCAAAGTTATCTCCTGAAAAACATCTTCGGCGCGCGCCTACCTTCGTTTAACATCCCCATCGCCTACACTTCGCCGGATTTGGTCTTTAAAGACCTGCGCCTCGGCGGGCCGACGGACGACCCTGCCGCCAACAAACCTGTGGAAACAGTTCTGGAGAATTACACGATTTATTCGCCTTACGACGGCATCTCGCCGATGTTGTCCTTCGGCAAAATCCGCGCCGTTTTTTCTTGGGCGGGCATTCAACAGAAAAAAATCGAGTCGCTGCAAATCACCGAGCCGACGATTTATGTAGGCAACGATTTGTTTTGGTTCGCGGAAGATATTAAGAAGGGAGCGCAAAAAGAAAACGGCGCGGCGAAGGACGAGTCATACGATCCTTGGACGATCGGCCTTTTTTCCGTCAGCGACGGGCGGCTGGAATTGACGGCCTACGGCCGCAGCAGCGTTCCCTTGCCCTTCCATTTTTTCATCGAACCGCACATGAATTTAGTGGTGGGCAACTTGACGCAGTTGCATCTCAAAACAGTCTGTGAAATTCCTACAACCACCATCGAATATCCCGATTACGGCCCGCTCAAATTCGTCAACTTCGGCGGTAAAATGGAATTCAGCCTGCCGGTGAGCGACGAACGCGCCAACAACATCGTCAACGCGCTGCATGCGGAGCGCATCGAATGGAAGGGTCTCGCCGCCACGCAAAGTAAAATCTGGGCGACTTACGACGCCAAGGGCATTTACGGCGGCTTTTTCGCCAAGACTTACGGCGGCACGATTGGCGGCGACTTGACGTTTTTATGGGACAATGATTTGAGCTGGATCGGCTCTTTTTATACGCAAGACGCGAACGTCGAGCCGGCGACGCGACTGCTCTCGCCGGAGAATTTCACGATGACCGGCCCCGTGACCAGCCGCTTTGTCGCGCGCGGCCAAGCGCGCGCGGTGAAAGGCGTGGGCGGCGAGGTAAAGCTGACGCAAAAAGGCAAGATGCAGATCGTGGCCGTGGATGATCTTCTCGCCAAGTTGCCCCCCGACTGGGCGCCGATGAAACGCGACATAGCGGCCATTGCTCTCAAGGCTTTTCGGGATTACGATTATGACCAAGGCACTTGCGAATTCGCTTACGCCCCGCCCCAGAGCTTCGCTCGCCTGCGCTTAAGCGGCTTGCAAGGCGAACGGAACTTCGATATTCGCTGGCATGATAAAATCAAAGAGTTAGAATCCATTCCTACCATGCCGTAAACTTAACCAAGCTGTTTTTATGAAATACGCCCTTCTAACACTCGCGCTTGTCCTCGTTTCATGCGCGCCTACGATTCGCCTCGACACGCCGCAGCCCGTCAAAATTGATGTGAACATGCATGTGGATGTGACGACCTCTCAAAAAAACGGCGCGAAAAGCAGTGAAACTCCCGCCACAACTAAAAAATCGCCTCTGGAATCGCGTCGCCTCCGCATGGCGGAGATTCAGGATTTGAAAAACAACCGCTTCGTCGGCGAAGGCAACAACGGCCTGCTCTCCATCCGCAAAGCGCCGGACGATTCCAAGTGGCGCAATTACGCGGAAAAGTTGGTGAATGAAGAAAACGCCGATCGCCAAGAAGTTTTCGAGCAAGAAGCCAAGGACACCGGCAAGCCGACGGAACTCGTCGCGCGGGACTTCGCCCAAAAAATGCGCTCCGCCGCTTTCCCGACGGAATGGGTGCAAACCGAATCCGGCGAATGGAAAAAGAATTGATGAAGCCCCAATCCGACGCCAAAATGGAAATTAAAATTTACACCGGCGGCTTGGCGGAGACGCACAGTTACATCGTGCGCGGCGAAACAAGTTGGCTGGTGATTGACGCGCCGCAGGGCGTCCTTGAATTTTTGAAGCAAGAAAAAGTCAAGCCCTCCTGCCTCGTTCTCACACACGGGCACTGGGATCACATTTGGGACGCGGCGGCCGTGGCGCGCGAATTTTCATGTCCCGTTTGTTATCACCGCGCCGACGAGATGCTCTACACCAAACCCGATTGCATGCGCGCTTTTGGGCTGCCCGTGAAACTCGATCCTGTGCGCGCCGACCGTTTCCTCAACGAGGGCGACACAGTGGAGCTTGCGCCGTGGTCGTTCCGCGTTTTGCACGTGCCGGGGCACTGTCCGGGCAGCATTTGTCTTTATGAAGCTAAGGCCGGTGTTCTGTTCGGCGGCGACGTGCTTTTTGAAGGCGGCGTGGGGCGATGGGACTTGCCCGGCGGCTCGAACAAAACGCTCATTCAAAATATCCGCGAAAAGCTTTTTTCTCTGCCGGATGCGACAATCGTTTATCCCGGTCACGGCGACTCAACAACCATCGGTAAAGAAAAGAAAACCAATCCGTTTTTTTAGCCTGCACCTGATCCCCCGGCCCGCTTGACGGAAATGCACAAACTCTCACTTTCCTAATATGAGTTTGTCATCCAGCGCTCGAGTTATAGCCGGAGTAGAAATTTCTTCTACACCACGGATGCGTGTCAGCGGCAATAGAATCAGGCGGTTAGAACTGCCCATCGGATTGAAAAAATTCTTGAATGAACAACTTCGAGAAGACATCGCAAGTATTAAAGATTTAGCCCTTCAAGAGGATATCAAACGTCTTTTTCACCTTCAAAAGGCATGTCGCAATTTGCACCGTAGCGAACGAACCGTGTTGAAATATGCCACGGCAAAACACCTGACATCAGCCGGTTTTTGCAAAAAGCTCTTGAATCCAAAACTTCAAGGACAGTTTGTGAATCATTTAAGAAAGATGGTGATTCCCAACCCGGCAAACTGTGCCACGCTCGCAGCCATAAAAGGAAAATTGAAACTAACAGAGGAAGAAATACAGCAAAGAGCACGCCTTTGGACAAAAGCCAAAGCCTTCCTTTCTAAATACACATCTCACAGTTCTGCTTCAACAAAAGCAGTTCTTCCTCCGTTGCCAACAAGGAAAGAAAAAACTGAAGCATGGAGTCTCATGGCCTTTCATCATAGAAAAGTTATGCGTAAGCTAAATCAAGCCCATGAAGAAGGGAAAGTGACCGACGCAGCTTACAATCGCATGACAAGTGTGATAACATTTAGAGCAAGTCTTCTCGTCAAAGATCGAAAAACGCTTAGCCAATGTCAAACCTTGGGAGCAAGAATACTCCGCGTTTCCCGCCAAACTGCCTTCCCCACCACAGATGCGCCAGCTCAACTCACGCCAGCCGGTGAATCATATCTAAAAACTAAGGTTGGCGCTTATTGATCAATTGATGTTGAACGCCGCGGGAAGCATCGAGAAGAGCTTGATAAATCGCGCGCAGATCTTCGGTTGAAAGAACGCCGCCCGTTTCCTTGTTTTGCCGCTCTAAACATTCCAAAATTTTTTGCTCCCGATGAGGATCGCAAACAGGCTCGCCGTGCGTTTTTTTTAACGCGCCGATTTCGCGGGCGATTTCAATCCGCCGATTGAGCAGCTTGAGCAACTGCGCGTCAATGCCGTCAATTTCTTCGCGCAACGCTTCCAATTTTTTTTGAAACGGAGGTTTGTTCATAGTTTAAGAAAGTTGGTGAGGATGTTTTTGCCTTCTGGTGTTAAAACAGATTCGGGGTGAAATTGCACGCCGTGCACAGGATGGCTCTCATGGCGCAACCCCATGATTTCGCCTTCCTCGGTCTCCGCGCAAACTTTCAGGCACGACGGCAGCGTCTGCCGCCGCACGATGAGCGAGTGGTAGCGCGTCGCCTCCAAAGGCGAAGGCAAACCGGCGAACACGCCGCTTCCATCGTGAAAGATGCGCGAAGTTTTGCCATGCATGACGAGGTCGGCGCGCACGACTTCGCCTCCATACACATGCCCGATGCATTGATGTCCCAAGCAAACGCCGAGAATCGGTTTCTGCGGCCCAAAAGCGAGGATAATGTCGTTAGACATGCCCGCCTCAAGCGGCGTGCCAGGGCCGGGCGAAATGACGATTTTCTGCGGGTCAAGCTTGCGGATTTCTTCGATCGTTATCTTGTCATTCCTTTTGACAACAGGCTCCACGCCCAGTTCGCCGAGGTATTGAGCGAGGTTGTAGGTGAAAGAATCGTAGTTATCAATCACGAGAATCATAGCGTTTCCCCCTCAAGACTTTTGGCCAGCGTGATAGCTTTCATCGCGGCCTTGGCCTTGTTCAAGCTTTCCTGATACTCGCCCAATGGCGTGGAATCAGCCACCAGACCGCCTCCAGCCTGCACATACGCGTGGCCGTTCTTCACAAGAACCGTGCGCAGCGCGATGCAAGAATCCAAGTTGCCGGAAAAGCCGAAGTAGCCGACGACGCCGGAATAAATGCCGCGCCGCGTTGGCTCTTGCTCCGCGATGATTTGCATCGCGCGGATTTTCGGCGCGCCGCTAATCGTTCCCGCTGGAAACGTGGCGCGCATGACGTCATACATATCATGCTCCGGCTGCAGTTGACCTTCCACATTAGAAGAAATGTGCATGACATGCGAGTAACGCTCCACCGTCATCAACTCGGTCACCTTGACGGTGTGATATTCGCACACGCGCCCGATGTCGTTCCGCGCGAGATCCACTAACATCACATGCTCCGCGCGCTCTTTGGGATCGCTGATGAGTTCCCGCTCCATCGCCTTGTCTTTTTCCGGATCAGCGCAGCGCGGGCGCGTGCCGGCCAACGGGCGGATTTGAACGCGTCCGTTTTCGCACCTCACATGCGTCTCTGGAGACGCTCCCACAATGGCAAAATCGCCCATCTTCAGACAAAACATATAGGGCGAAGGATTGATGAAACGCAACGCGCGGTAAAGGTCAACCGGATCATTTTCAAACGGCACAGCCAACCGTTGCGACGGCACCACCTGAAAACAATCGCCAGCCAAAACGTATTCCTTCATCGCCTCGCACATACGGAGATAATCTTCCTTGGTCATGTTGACAACCGGCTGGGAATCGGCTTCTGCAGGCGCGCCAGTCCCGACAATTTTGTGACCGATGGGCCGTTTCAGTTGCTCCGTGAGCGTGCCGATCTTCTGCACCGCTTTGCGATAGGCCTCGCGAGGGTCTCCATCCACATGAGCATTGACGAGAATTTTCAGCCGTTGAGCAAAGTGATCGAAAATCAACAGCGAATCGCTGACGACAAAATACGCGTCCGGCATCCCAAGATCGTCCTTGGCCGCCATGCCCACCGTCGGCTCGAAGAAGCGGACGGCTTCATAAGAAAGAAAACCCACCGCGCCGCCGTAAAAAATCGGCAAGTCGTCAAGCCCGACGGCGTGATACCGATCCATGATTTTCTTTAACTCATGCAACGGATCGCCGTCCGTTTCATAGCGCGTTGTCTTGCCCTCTTCCGTCAACGAAACGTCGCGTCCGCGTTGCTGAAAGATAATCTCCGGATTCGCCCCGACAAAGGAATAACGGCCAAACCTCTCCCCGCGCTCGACGGATTCCAATAAAAAAGCGTCCGCTTCAGGCGCGCCGGCCAAAAGCTTTAAATAAGCCGACACGGGCGTTTCCACGTCCGCGAAAATTTCGCGATAGACGGGAATCAAGTTCCCCTTTCGACTAAGTTCCAAAAATTGTGTTTCTGAAGGAAAAATCATATTTTTAATAAGAGAATTTCTTCTCCGTTGTTGAAAATTTAAAAATCCCTTTACGGGACATTGTTTTCATAGCATCTGCTTTGACGCTAGACGCTCTGAACTTGTTTTTAAAAGCGGAAATACAGAATTAGGCCTGGAATGGCCACCAGACCTGCGACAAAACTTGAATGTCTCTCTTGAAAATCATACCGCTTGAGGAGAAACTCTACGTCGCGCTCTTATTCAAGTCAAGCTCAACGCCGCCCACGCCTTTTTTTGGAACTCAAAAAGCTTTTGAATGCCCGCGCGGCCAAGGCTCATCATATCTTCAAATTGCTTGTCGCTGAAAGATGCTTCCTCCCCGCTCGCTTGAATCTCCACCATCTTGCCGTCGTCCGTCATCACGAGATTCATGTCCACCGTGGCGTCTTTGTCTTCCAAATAACACAATTCAAGAATGGCTTTGTTTTTGTAAATGCCGACGCTCGTCGCGGCCACGGCATGAAGCAACGGCGATTCTTTCAATGCGCCTTTTCGCCTCAAACGTTCGACGGCCATCTTCAACGCCAGAAACGCTCCTGTGATAGCCGTTGTCCGCGTTCCTCCGTCGGCAGAAAGCACGTCGCAATCCACGCAAACCGTGCGCGAGCCGATTTTTTTCAAATCCACCGCCGTGCGCAACGAACGTCCGATGAGCCGCTGGATTTCCTGACTGCGCCCGTCCAAGCGGCCTTTCGTGATGTCGCGCGGCTTGCGCTGTTCCGTGCTATAAGGAAGCATCGAATACTCCGCTGTGAGCCAGCCGCCCGCAATGCTCTGCTCCTGCATCCAACGCGGTGTTTTTTCTTCAATCGTCACCGCGCAAATCACCTGCGTGTTGCCGCATTTGAGAAGAATCGAACCCTGCGCGTGCGGCGCAATGTCCCATTCAAAAGAAAGCGGGCGCAACTCGTCTTCCGCCCTCAAATCAGGGCGTTTGCCGTCAGGAAAAGAAATGTTTTGAATTAAAGCCATGCGACAGCAAACCTAGAAAGGAAGCTTCGCCAACTCAAGCGCATTGCATTTCAGCGGCGCGAACGGTGTTGGACATAAGCATGGCAATGGTCATCGGCCCGACGCCGCCCGGATTGGGCGTGATTCTAGAGGCGACGCGGCTCACATCGTCAAAATCCACATCGCCCGACAGCCGGTAACCCTTCGGCGACTGCGCGTCCTGAACGCGGCTGACGCCGACGTCCACCACCACTGCGCCGGGCTTGACCATATCCGCTTTCACAAAACGCGCGCGCCCCATAGCGGCGATGAGAATGTCCGCCCTTTTCGTGTGTTCAAAAATGTCGCGGCTATGGGAATGAAGAATCGTCACCGTCGCGTCCGCGTGTTTTTGTTTTTGGCAAAGGATAGCGGCCATCGGTTTGCCGACGATATTGCCGCGCCCTAAAATCGCCACGTTCGCGCCTTCAACGACAACGCCGCCGCGAATGAGCAATTCATGAACACCGGCAGGCGTGCATGGACGAAACCCCGTCGCGTTGCCGAGCAGCAGCTTGCCTACATTAACGGGATGAAACCCATCCACATCCTTTTCCGGTAAAACCGCGCTGAAAACCGTCGCCTCCGAAATGTGCGCGGGCAACGGAGACTGGACAAGAACGCCGTGAACGGATTTGTCTTCATTCAAACGGCGAAGTTGTTGCAGCAATTCCGCCTCGCTGGTTTGTTCCGGCAAAACAAGAGTGGAAGAAGCGATGCCAAGTTCGCGCGCCTTGGCGTCTTTCATTTTCACATAAGTTTGAGAAGGCGCATCCTCGCCAACGCGAACGAAAATAATGGACGGCTGAACGCCGCGTTCTTTCAACCGAGCCACGCGCGCGCGGGTTTCTTCATGGATCTGTTGAGAGATTTTTCGACCTTCTAAAAGCTCCGCGGACATAAAAGCAGTATGCCACAGAGAAGCATGCTTTAAAGCTCGATTTCCTCACCTGCGGGCGGAATCAAAACGTCCATGTCCGGACAATGCGCATGAAGCTGGCCGCGAAACCACTCCAGAGCAGGCGCGTCGCCGTGCACTAAGAGGCATCGGCGCGGTTTCAACCGCTCGATGTAAGCCAGCGTGTCCTCGCGCACCGCATGAGCCGTGAGATCAAAATATTCCACGCGACAACGCACAGCCTGACTGCCGGTGTGGGGATGCAAAATAACTTGGTCGCCGCGCGGCGTGGCGCGAAGCTTGCCGGCGGGGGAATCTTTATCCGTGTAACCGATGAAGAAAATGGAATCGTTTTCGCGCGGGAGAATTTTTTGAGCGAGGACGTTGGACAGCGTGTTCTCCATCATCATGCCTGAAGAAATCAAGTAGATATGCCCGCGCTTCGGTTTCCAATCCTTCAACGAACGCCCGCTCATCATTTCAGGGCGAATGTCCTCCATC
>JAZDII010000039.1:0-8557 GCA_043805085.1 bacterium | reverse complement strand
GAGTGGAAGAGCGTCGAATACCGTTTTTTTGTCCAAATGATTGGCACGGAATGCTTGGCGACGGGATCGCTGGAGGCTCATATGCTCGTGCCTTGCGCGCGTTGTCTTGAACCCATGCCTCTCAACATTCGAGTAGGGGATTTTCAGCACAGCTATCCTGTGGCGGAGACGGAATCAATAGACTTGACGCAAGACATCAGAGAGGACATCCTGCTCAACTTGCCCCTCGCGCCGCGCTGTCAACTGGACAAGGATTTTCGTTGTCCTCTGACGGGAGTGGTTCATAAGGAAGCGGCGGATGAGTTCGCTGCCCGCAACCGTGAATTGGTGTGGGGCGCTTTGAAAAATTTAGAGAAAAAGGAGTAGTCATGGGAGTTCCCAAGAGAAAAACATCGAAGATGCGGCTGCGGACGCGCAAAGCCTCGCACCGCAAAAAAGCGCCTAGTTTGCGCGTGGATAAAAAGACGGGAGCCAAGCACTTATCGCATTGCGTGGATCGCGTCACCGGCCTTTATATGGGCCGCCAAATCTTAACGGTTAAAACAGAAGGCTGATTTTCCCGCAAGTGTTTCTCTTGCGTGTCGGCTTTGAGTGAGGCAGTTTCTTTTTTTTCATGAAAATCGCTCTTGATGCCATGGGCGGCGACTTTGCTCCGGAACGGCCAGTGGCTGCTGCGGTTCAGGCTTTGCGCTTGTTCCCTGCTATTCGGAAGCTTTTTTTAGTGGGCGATGAAGTTAAAATTAAGGCCGAGCTTCAGAAAAATAATCATCCCGCCGACGATCCGCGCATCGAAATCCGGCATTGTACGCAGGTCATTGAAATGTCGGACGGCGCGGTGGAGGGCATTCGCAGAAAAAAAGACAACTCCATTTCCCGCAGCATGGATTTGGTGAAAAAGGGAGAGGCGGATGCTGTCGTTTCCGCCGGTCATACGGGCGCGATGGTGGCGGCGGCGACGATTAAGCTGCGCACGCTTCCGGGCATTGACAGGCCGGGCATCGCCACGGTTTTTCCGACGGAGACGAACTTGTTTGTTCTCCTCGACGCTGGAGCCAATATAGATGCGCACCCGCAGCATCTTCTTCAATATGCCGTGATGGGGTCGGTTTATTCCCGCGAGATTTTGAAATTTTCCACGCCGCGTGTCGGCCTTTTAGGCATCGGCACGGAGGACGTGAAGGGCAACGACCAAACGAAAGAAACGTTTAAACTGCTGCGCGAGTCGTCGCTCAACTTCGTTGGAAACATTGAAGGACACGATCTTTTTGAAAGGCCGGTGGAGGTGGTCGTGTGCGACGGTTTCATCGGCAATATTGTTTTGAAAACAAGCGAAAGTCTTTCTCACGCCATTTTTAAGTGGCTGAAAGATGAATTGATCAGAAGCCCCGTTCGCAAAGTGGGCGCGTGGCTGGCGCGGAACGCTTTTCGCGCCATTAAGAAGAAGGTCAATTACGAAGAATACGGTGGCTCGCTTTTGTTAGGCGTCAACGGCATTTGCGTCATTGCGCACGGCGCGTCGAGCATTAAAGCCGTTACGAACGCCATTCGCGTCGCCACGGAAGCTGTTCAGCATCAAATGAATCCTCGCATTGTTGAGGAGATGAAAAAAATTTCCACATCATGACATCGGGTTTGCGCATAGCGGCTACGGGCATTTATTTGCCTAAGCGAATTCTTTCCAACGCGGATTTGGAAAAGATGGTGGAGACGTCAGATGAATGGATTGTGTCGCGCACGGGCATCCGTGAACGGCGCATCGCTGCGCCCAACGAATTGACGGCGGATATGGCGGCAAAGGCTTCGCAAGAAGCTATGAAGCGCGCCAATGTGAAGCCGGAGGAAATAGACCTTATTATTGTCGCCACTGTCACGCCGGACGCTTTTTTCCCTTCCACGGCGTGTTACGTGCAGCAGAAAATCGGCGCGGTGAACGCTGCTGCGTTTGATTTGGGGGCGGCGTGTTCCGGCTTTCTCTACGGCTTGATTTTGGCGGATCGGTTGAGAGCTGTTTATCGCAACATTCTCGTCATCGGCGCGGAACGGCTGTCATCCATTATCAATTGGAAAGATCGCAATACTTGCGTTCTGTTCGGCGACGGCGCGGGCGCGGCAATTATCCAATCGGCAAAAGGGACGAAAGGACTGATCGCCAGCCGTATGGGGGCGAATGGCACTCACCACGATATGCTTTCTCTTCAAAACAGCCAAGTGCACGGCACGCTGGATGCCGTGGGGCGGACGCCGGAGCATCTGCCGATGCAATACATCCACATGTCCGGCAAAGAAGTGTTCAGGCAAGCCGTCAATGCCATGGCGGACGCGGCGAATGCGGTTTTAAAAGAGGCCGATTGTAAAATTGACGACTTGCGCTGCGTCATCACGCATCAAGCTAACATCCGCATTATCGAATCCCTTGCCGGTAAACTTAAAGTTCCGAAGGAAAGATGTTTCATCAACGTTCACAAATACGGCAACGTCTCCGCCGCTTGCATTCCCATCGCCTTGCGCGAGGCAGAAGATTTTTACCAACTCAAACGCGGCGATAAAGTGTTGCTGGTGGCCTTCGGCGGCGGGTTGACATGGGCTGCTGCGCTGCTGGAGTGGTAGCTTTACTTTTTGACGTTTGCTAACGTTGCTAAAATCATCCTCGCCGTCGTTTTTCCTGCGCCGAGGTTTTGTTGAAAGATAGCGGCGGCGCGCTGGCTAAGCTGCTCGCGGCGCGGTTCATCCACCAGCAGGGCTTGCATCGTTTCCAAAAGCTCTTCCTCATTGGCTACTTGGACAATACCGCCGTCTTTTTTAAAAGTTTCCGCGAGGTTGGCAAAATTTTCCATGTGCGGCCCGACAATCACAGGCCGCCCGAAACGCGCTGCTTCGATAAAGTTTTGCCCGCCGCGCCCCAGCAAGCTTTTGCCGATGAAAATCAAATCACCCATGGGATAGAGCGAACTAAGCTCGCCTGTGGTGTCCAGAATGAGAACGTCAGGCGATGTTCCGCCGGTTCCATTTAAGCGGCTCTTTCGCACTGTGCTCCAACTGTTGCAAACGGTTTCCACTTCCGCGGCGCGTTCCATGTGGCGCGGCGCGAGGATTAATTTTAAAGAAGGCGCGGTTTTTTTTAAATTCTGAAAAGTGCGGAGCAAAAGCTCTTCCTCGCCCGGGTGCGTGCTGCCGCCCAGCAAGACAAGATCATTTGCCGTCCAGCCCAGTTTTTGGCGCAGCAAGACGGCTAATTCATTGTCATAATTTCCAAGGTCGGCGACGTCGAATTTAAGGCTGCCTGTTTGAAAAAGTTTGTGTGGTTGAAAACCGGCGTCTGCCAAGCGGGGGAGGTCGTCCGGGTGCTGCACGCCAATCCACGCCAGCTTGCGCAAGATGGGTTCCATCCAAAACGAGAACCGACGGTAACGCCGCCGTGATCTTTCCGAAAGCCGCGCGTTGATGAGGCAAACAGGGACGAGGCGATTTTCGGCCTCCCAAACCATATTGGGCCAGATTTCACTTTCGACTAAGACAAGCAGGGAGGGGCGGATGAGATCAAAAGCGCGACGCGTGACGCAGAAAAAATCTATCGGCGTGTAAATTAAAGCCGTTTGAGCGTCCACGAGTTTGCCGCCCACTTGTCGGCCTGTTTGAGTCGTTGTGCTGATGACGACGGGTTGTTGCGGCGCAAGCGCGCGGATTTCGCGGATCAACACCTGCGCGATTTTTATTTCCCCCACGCTGACGGCATGAATCCAAATCGGGCGATTCATTGAGGCGATTTTTTGCCGCAGCTCTTTGCTGTAACAACCGAACCTTTCAAAAAATCCTTGCGCAACGTTCCCTCTGCGCCACATGCGGCGGAAGTAGTAAGGCCATGTGAAAACGAACCCGATGACAAAAAGAATGTTGTAAAAGAAACGATAAAATTTCATGACGAAAGAGGTGATTGTAGCGCGTTATTTCAGCGTAGCAAAGCTGCAATCAGAATGAAAATAGGGAGAAGGACGGGCAGGGAATACTTAAAAAGGTAGCCGAAGAAACTTGGCGTGTGAATTTTGGATTGGTCGGCGATGGATTTGACCATGAAATTGGGGCCATTGCCGATGTAAGTGACGGCGCCGAAGAAAACCGCGCCGAGCGAGATGGCCATGAGTTCAAGGGGATGTAAATTAACATAAGCAGCCATGTCTGAAGCCGCGTCAATGCTCAAATTTACGCCTGTTGCAGGATTCACATGCTGGCTGACGGAGGTTGTGAGAAACGTAAGATAAGTGGGCGCATTATCCAAAAGTCCTGACAGCAGACCTGTCATCCAGTAAAACTTCATCGGCGTGTTGACGCCCAATTCCGCCGCATGAATGGCAAGGTAATCCAAGGCGGCGGCCATCGTGGCGAAGATGCCGAAGAAAAGCCACGCGACTTCTTTAATAGGAAGAAAATTGAAATCATTGGCCTCGTGAACCGGCTGCGGCGTGGTTTTGTAAGAAGCGATTGCAGCCAGAAACATTGCGATTTCGCGCCAAGGGCTTGGGATAAAAACCGCGCCGAGAATCATGGCAATGAAAAGAATGTTGTGAAGGCCGTCCACTTTCCATGTTTCGTGAGCTGTTTCTTTTTTAGCGATGGCTTTAGGCGCGCGGTGGAAATTGATTTTGTCGAAAACATAAAAAATCGAAATGAGCAGGGCAACGGCGATGAGCCACGCTTCCCAGAGATGTTCCAGCGTCCACCAAAACGGAATTTTTTTAAGGTAACCGAGAAAAAGTGGCGGATCGCCGATAGGGGTGAGACATCCGCCGACGTTGCTGACGATGAAAATAAAGAAAACGATGTGAAACTGGGTGATGCGGTATTTGTTGGAACGAATCCACGGGCGAATAAGAAGCATCGAAGCTCCTGTCGTGCCGATGATATTGGCCAGAACCGCGCCGATGCCGAGGTAAAGGCAGTTCACCGCCGGTGTGGATTCTCCTTTGACGCGAATGTGAATGCCGCCGGCGACGACAAAGAGCGAGCCGATGAGAGCGATGAAGCTGATGTATTCATAGCCAATGTGCAGCATGCGTTCGGGATGATGGAGAATGAAGACGTAGTAAAAAATGGAAATGGCCGCCAGCGCAACGGAGACTTTGGGATAATGACGCTCCCACCAATGCTTGTTGATAAAAGGCATGAGAGCGATTGCCAAAAGCATGAGGACAAAAGGAAGGATCATCGCGGGATGCGGGGCAATCGTTTGAGCGGAAGCTAAAAAGAGGTTCATACAAAACATGGTGCGGGCGGAGGGAATCGAACCCTCGTTTCAGGCTTGGGAAGCCCACGTTCTACCACTGAACCACGCCCGCAAATGCCCGTAAAGCTTGCCACAATTTGAGTTTCGCGCAAGCTTTCCGCAGAATGAGCGCGAGCGTTATTAATTTTGCAAAAGATCAGGAAAGCGTGGCGCGTTGCCATGAAGCGATGAAGGGTTTGTGGCCGGAATTAAGCCACGATGATTTTGTGAGAAGAGTGACGCAGCAGTTGGCCGAGGGTTATCAGCTTGTATTTTTGGAAGAGGACGGCGAAGTCAAATCCGTCATCGGATTCAGAATTTCCAACATCCTTTCCCGCGGAAAGACTGTTTACATTGAAGATTTTTCAACCATACCCACGGAACAGTCACGCGGCTTTGGCGACGAGTTATTCGATTGGGTGTGCCAACATGCCATCTCACAAGGCTGTGAATGGATGAATCTTGATTGCCGTGTGCAAAATTTCAAAGGCCATCGGTTTTACGTGAAGAAAGGGATGGACATTACTTCGCATCACTTCGGGATGGCGTTGAAGAAGGAAAAAAACTTAAGTCTTTGAAGTACCTTTCAATGGGTGAGGAGTCACTTGTTGGGGCGTCTTGCTCAAACCGTGATCCTCTTCGTGCGGCATGTTGGGAGAAAGGTGTTCAGCGATGAATTTCATGTAGCTTTCTACCTGTATGCTCCAAGGCGCGTCTTTCTGAAATGGCAAGCAATGTTGCTTGAGTTTTTCTACTTTCGTTTCTTGCCCCTCCAATAGAGGAAACAATTCTTGAAAAACGATTAAACACGTATCGAGTTCGTCATTCAGAAAGAAGACGTGCATTTCCCTCCCTTCAAATGTTTGCCGGAGGGGGCGTATGATGGATTGAACAGAGCCATCTTTACTTTTCCGCACCAATCTTTCTCCAAAGGAAGGGCCCTCTGTTTTAAAATCCGAATGCCGTCGTCTCAAAAGATTGTGAAGGGCGACGTATCCATCAATCGGCGAGAATTTTCTAAGAGGCAAAAAACCTTCTCCTTCCAAAACATTATGTAAGTCTTCATCCGTCTGGTTCCGCAAAGAAGAAACCATCAACTGGACGTCGTAGTTTTCGGAAAAAGTTTCTTGCAAGGCCCTGCGGAACTCAGTAGCGCGTTCCAAAGGAACAGGGCTTTTTCCCGGTGTTTCAGAAAGAGGAAGCAAAACCCCGTCGTGGTCGCAAATAACGATAAGCAGAGGCGGCGACTTTTCTTCCATAAGGGACATCAAAGCTTTGGCTTTTTAAGACCAGACTTAAAAAGCCCGCGCAACTTATTCTTTTGGAAGAATTAAAACAAGAAAATTATAGGAGGCAGGCGCGAAGCATCCACGCCATCTTTTCATGTTTTTCCATCAGGCCGGTAAGAAAATCGCTCGTTCCCATATCGCCGTATTCATCCATGCAGGTTTCCAGACCTACTCTCAACTGCCGGATGATGGCTTCATGATCCAATAAAAGATTCGTCACCATTTTTTCCGCCTTGAGAGAATTGCCCGGCGTTTCTTTAAGCTTGGCCGATTGAAGCATCTCTTTCAACGTTCCCAGCGCATTTCCGCCGAGAGAACGCGTCCGCTCCGCGATGTCGTCGATTGCGCCTTCGATCTCGTCATATTGCGACTCGAATAACTTGTGCAACTCGCTGAACGTTGGCCCCGTCACATGCCAATGATAATTCCGCAGCTTCATGTAGAGCACGTGCTCGTCCGCCAATAATTGATTTAGCACGCTGACCGCGCCCTTTAAATTTTTATCTGCAATTCCAATGTTGAGCTTCATCTTTTGATTCCTTCTTTTTTTCAAATCCATTTTCCCATGTTGATGAGTGATGGCAAGAACAACTCACAATCCAACAATCAATGGATCAGGTTAGCATATATTGCATGAAATAATTTAGAATCTATTCTTCCGTGCATGAACGCTCAAAAGTCGAACTGCAGGCTTTGTTTGCAGCCCAAGCCGCTTAAAAGCTCACATGTTGTTCCAGATTTTTTTATCCAAGGTATTGAATATGAAAAAGGTACTGGACAAGGAAATATTCCACAGCCACACGTCATTCTCTTATCTAAACAAGAGAATATTTTCAAACCTCTGGAAAAGCAGCGCGGGAGCTGGGAAGGCAAACTTGGGATTAAAGAAAAATTATTTTGTGGTGAATGTGAAAGGAAACTCAGTCTTTATGAAGATTACACGAGAAAATTTCTTTATGGCAATGTATCTCAACCAATTAAAAAATTACTTCTTGGTCAAAGTATCTTTCAAAAATATCCTCGGCGTTTGGCATTTTCAGATCGTCGGTTGGTTACTGGCATTGATTATTTAAAATTTAAGCTTTTCCAAATATCTTTACTCTGGCGACTTTCTCTTTCTTTCAACTTTAAAAAAATTGTTGACCTCGACCGCCATCAAGAACGCATGCGAACGACTCTGTTGTCTGGATCGTTTGTTAAATGGGAAATGTATCCTTGTATAATGATTGACCTTCAAAGAGAAAAATCCACGTTTGAGGATATCTTCCAACTAATAGATAAATTTAAAGACGAAGGACTATGGTGTTATCGCATGGTCGCTGGTGGATACTTATGGTGGTTTGAGGTTTCAAATCACAAGGTGAGCAAGATGGCTTCGGATTTAGCCCTGCAAGAAAACGGTGAAATGAAAATTCTTGTCGCAGACCCATTTCCTATCATTCAAGAATGGAGAACTTCAGCCAAAAATTGGGAGCAAAACAACCCTTTATAATTATTTGATTTTACAACCGCTCACTGTATGAGCGGCTATTCAAACTTCAATCCTGCGTCCGGAGGGTTTCGAACCCCCGACCCTCTGATCCGAAGTCAGATGCTCTATCCACTGAGCTACGGACGCAAATTTTCTAGAACGTTTTTTGTAGAAGAGATTCCACCATTTCACATTCAGATTTACCAGCTTTTCGGGCGGCGGTTTTGATGTGGCGGATAAGAGTGGGGCGCAAGCGCGTCACATATTGGATTCGGCCAGCAGGTTTGCGTCCTGCTCCGCATCTGGCTCCGCCGTGGCCAAGCCGCGCGCGGCGCAAGGCGTTTGCGCTGGGCAGCCCAATTGTTTTGCCTTTGATTGGTGCGCCGAATTTTGAAACATCTGGCAAGGGTTCGCCGTTTAGCTTCGTCAGGTCTTCATAGAGTATTTTCTTTTTCATAAAGTTTTTTCCCCTTTCTCCAATAACCGGCTCCGATGATGCGGAGAATTTCATCTCGCCATGTAAATCGGACGGTCAGGACG
>JAZDII010000038.1:0-9485 GCA_043805085.1 bacterium | reverse complement strand
AGCGTCGTCGCGCGGTTTGGCGTCGCGGCGAAAAAAGTCGGGGTTGACAGTGAAATGACGCACGACAAACGCCTGTTCCGTTTCTTTGAGAGGCCGCAATACAACGGCGTAATCCTCGACTTGGTAATTTAGCGTCGTTGTTTTTTTAATCAAATACAGCGCGTCTAAAAGCGAAACGTTCCGCAAGGAAAGATTGACGGGCGCGCACGGCGGCGCGGATGTTGCGTCGGAAGAAAGTTTTTCTCCCGCTTCAAACACAAAATTCACGCCTTTGCCTTCCGGATCAAGTTTGCGGCTTTGCTCGCTTAAATACTGAACGACTTGGGCGATGTCGGCGTCTTGAAAACTCAATTCAGGAAAGCGAATCGTTTCGAGTTTTTTCAGAAGTTGAGGAACGCGCGAAGTCGTCGCGCCCGTGACGGAGGGCAAGCGTCGCGGCGGTTGCTGTTGCGGTTTGCTCCAAAGAGAGACCGCTTGATTCAGCGAGTTTTGCCGTTCCGCTTCCCATCGCGTTGTGGCTGCTTTGAATTTGATTTTTTCAATGCGCTCCATCCTTCTGCAAGCGGCAGCGTCGTCGGGATTGGCGCGGTAAGCTTCTTCATACAACGCGCACGCGCGCTCATATTCTCCCTGATCATAAAAAGAGTCGCCCTTCTGAATGAGATTTTGAGCAGTCTCGGCTTGCTTGCTCTCTTCGCAAAACGCGGCGTGAAGAAACGCGACCAAAAATAATAAAAGAAAAAATAAACGTTTCATGGGACGGAAGCGGCGGGAATGGCGATTTTTTTGTCGGACGACAAGCATTTAACGAAGGCTTGCTGTTGGCTGGCGGAGAGCAATTGATATTCTTCGCCGCGAAAAGAAAATGTTTGGCCGCATCGGATGTCTCGAATCGACGGCTCTTCCGGAATAAGAGCAATAAAGGAAGCGCAGCTTTCGTCCGAATCCAAAATTTGGTTTTTGATCAGCGTCGCTTTTTTTGAAGAGGAACAGAAAAGATCAAGTTCCGACTCGTCCACTTCCTGTTCCAGTTTGATACTCGGATTGAATTTCATGCGGACATTGCGGCGGAATTCGCCGACCTCCCAGCCTTCCTCCGCCAACGCGCCTTTTTTGAGGTCAAGCTTCTGCCCTTTTTTTACGACTAAAAAATGATTGCGCGCGCCGGTTATGTTCAATTGAAAGAGCGTTTCTCCTTGATTGCCGCGCATGCAACCCTTGAAAACGACGGGGAACGGAACGGCTTGGTAACGGTCGAGCCGCAGTTTTTGGACGGGCGGCGGACAGGCTGCCGTAAGAAGCGGATTGGTGTCGGCGCGGTATTCTTCCAAATTAGAAAAACCGTCCTTGTCGGGATCGGCGGCGGCAACGTTGGGATCATCTAGCGCGAATCCATAATCGCGTTTCCAACCGTAAGGAATATCGTCTTCTCCCTTTTCAGAGGGGGAAAGAACGCGGATCGAACCGTCGCTTGGGACGTAAGCAAGAATGCGCGACGCAAAAAGCTTATGCTCGCGGTTTTTCCATTGAGACGGGGGTTGTGGGGAGGAAAAGGACAGGGGAGTTTCTTCAAGAAAGCGTTTTCTTTTAGCTTCAATATAAGAGGGCAGGGTTTTCAGCTTATGACAGGAACGCGCCGTCGCCGCGATGCTGAAGACCAACGCCGTCAGCGCGACAACAAGGGCGATTTTTTCCGGCTGAATCATTTTTATTTTAGAGAAACTAAACTTTCTCCGCTCGCGCGATTCCACGAGGGAAAATCCACGCGCATGTTGATTTGAATATCCTCGTTTCCTGAAATAACGAAAAAAGGCTGTTGCTTATGATCAGGAAGATTTTGTTTTTCCTTTGTGGGATCGCCCGCGTTAGACACCGCCAGCGTTTGAGGAACAAACAGCCACGGCGAGGAGCTGATATCATTCAATACGCGACGAAAAACGTCCGGTTTGCAGAAAAATTCCAATTCAAAAGAATAAACGCGATAAAAATCGCCGGCTGTCTTTGATTGTTTTGACGCCGAGAGACGGCGAACGGTTTTGATTTGCGAAACGCCTTCTTCCAGCAAAAAGCGGCATAATTGCGCCGAGGCGAGAAGCTCTTCCGTTAAATCGGCGACTTGCTTCGTGTCAGGCGTGTTCATGCGAAATTCATCAAACCCGCAACAAAATTTGTCGTCCAATTCGACGCGACGAGCTTCAGCCAGCTTGCGCAATTCGTCCGACTTGGCGCGCAACATCCTTTTCCACTCGTCAGCGTTTAATGCGGTTTCTTTTGTCGAAGCCGAAAGAGAGGATTGAAAACATTGATGAGCCTTTTCTAAAACCGCCTTCGCTTGATCCAAGGCGGCCTGCGTTTGGAGAATTCTTTCCCTCAAATGAACAAATTTTTCCGCCGCCTCTTTTTCCCCGCCGATTTTTTTGATTTTCTCCGCCGCCTCGCTCCATGCCTTTTGCGCGGCGCGGCGTTGCGCGGAAAACCAAGCTGCGCTCCCGCTTCCGAGAACGGCGATCATCAAAGCCGCCGCGCTAAAACGCAGAAAATCAGGAGAAATTCGTTTCATGGCAACGCCTGTCGCTCCTCTTTAAGCGAAGCTTGAAAAGTGAAACTAAGCGCGACGGTCGCGGCGGAAGCAGAGGGCAATTCCGCGCGAACGTTTTTTACTTCTTTAAAAAAAGGACTCGAGGCGAGCTTGGCCCGAAAATCGCCGATTTTGCGCAAAGCGTCTCCGCTCGCTTCAGCCAAACCGCGCAGATTTAACCGAGAGTTGTCCTCTGCGTCGAGAAACGTCAGCCACACATCAGGAAAAACGCGTTCATTCAAATCATCCAACAACGCGGGCCAAAAGGCTCGCGCTTGAACTAATTGATCGTAAGCGCGCAAAAAAGCCTCGTTTTTCTGAAGCTCCTTTTCCGAATTTTGAGTTTGTTGGAAAAAAAGCGTCATTTCCGCCAAACGAATTTTTTCTTGCGCCGCCAGACGAGCGACCTGCCGCCATTGCCAGCAACCGGCCAACGCGGGAATGACAAAAGCGAGCGTCCACGCGGCCAGCGCGCCCGCAAGGCAAAGCCTTCTCCCAAGCCGCCCTTTTTCAGCGCGAACCGAATGAGGAAGGAGATTGATCCCTTCGTCTCGACGCTGACTTGCGCGCCTCGCCAATCCTACGAGAGGAGCTAACAAGGGCGCATTGCGCTCTGCGAGAGAGGAATCGAGTTGCGGGGAAAATGGAACGCTTTGCGCAAGATTAAACCGCGCGACGGGCAGGGAAAGTTTTTCGCTCAAAAAAACGTCTGCGTGAGGCAGCAACGATGCTCCCCCCGCCAGAAGCAGAGCCGATGGAAAAGCTCCTTCGCATTGAGCTTGGTAAAAATCTATGGCGCGATTGATCTCCAAATAAAGCCGCGCGAACACCATCCGCGCCGCTTGGGCCGCCCGCGCTTCCTTGCTTCTTCCCGAATCTTCAACGGCGAGGGAAACACGGTTTTTTTTCCATGCCTCCGCTTCTTCAAAATCAACATTTAATTCCTTGGCGATATTTTCAGAAATCAACTGCCCGCCCAAGGGAATCGAACGATAAAAAATTTTGTTCTTTCCCAAAAAAATCAAGCGCGTAGCCGCCGCTCCCATGTCCATGATGACACGCTGCTCGTCTGCCTCCAGTGCGCGCGCCAGAGCCAGAGGCGAGGCGTCCACAAACTGAACCTTCCACGGGACGCAAGCGCAAGCGGCGCAGATTTCCTCGATGAAATTCTTTTGAGCGGCGGCAATCAACGCGCGCGTTTCTGCGCCTTGAAAAAAAAGCTGATAATCCCAAACGGCCTCTTCCAAAGAAAAAGGCGCATTTTGGCGCGCCTCGAAATCAACAATCTTTTCCAAGCGATTCCGCGGCATCGGCGGCAGCTTCACGGCGCGAATAAACACCTCCGAGACGCCCAGAGCCACGAATGCGGCTCCAATCTCCATTTCCGCCGCCGCGCTTTTCAACGCATCCGCAAGAAGAGGAAACCGGTTGGAATGAGTAGAAAAAGGAATTTCTTTGACCGCATAACGCAAAAGCGTCAGCGCGCTCGCTCCGTTAGCTTCGAACTCCGCCAGTTTAATGGCGCGCGATCCGATGTCAGCCGCGAGGACACGCTGTGAGGCTTTCATGGTCTATTCCTTCATATGAAAGCCTATTACGGAAAAAGTGGCGAAAGTAAAACGAACGGAAGGAGTAAGTGGCAAGACAGCCATCCGAGCACGCTAATGTGTAAAAATGATTCGTCAACGTTCTTGTGCAATAAATCTCGCAAAAAAATGACACAAACGTCGCGCATTCACGAAAAGGCTTTTACCTTGTCCCCTTTGACGGCTTCACACATCATGCACGCCTTTTATGGGCAATGATTGGATAACATTCTGGGCGCTTTTTCCCATTTTGGCGGCAATTATCTGCATGTATTTCCTTCCCTTCGGCATGGGGCCATTTCCTGTGCCGATGGGTGGTTTTCTTACCGCTCTCATAGCCATGATGGTATGGCGTGTGCCTGTTCAACAAATCGTGGCAGGCGCGTTTCAAGGGTTGTTTTTGTACGGCGAGATTATTTTCCTCATTTTTTCCGCCATTTTATTAATTCAAACCATGAAGCAGAGTTCCTCTCTGGCGACAATCGGCTCGGATTTTAAAAGAATCTCTGCGGATCGGCGTATTCAGGCGATTCTCATTGCATGGCTCTTAGGCTCCGGCATAGAAGGATTGCTGGGATTTTCTGCGACGGGCGCAGCGATTGCGTTACTGCTTGTTGGCATGAATTTTCCGCCGACTTGCGCGGTGTTGATGGGGATCATGGGGCCGATGCCTGCAAGCGTTTTCGGTTCCATGGGCGCGCCTTTATTTTTAGGAGTGGAAAGGGGATTTCAAGACCCTTCTTTATTAGCCCAACTAACCGGAGCGGGAATCAGTTTGGACGAATATCTCAAACTCATTGCCGCTCGCGTAGGTTTGCTACAGGGCATCGCCGGAGCTTTTATGCCGACGATGATGTGCTTTGCCCTAACTCGCTTTTACGGAAAGAAACAATCGTGGACGGAGGGATTGGACATTTTGCCTTTTGCGCTTTTTTCAGGAATAGCCTTTGCTGCGCCGTTTGCGTTCGCCGCCGCTCATTTAGGGCCGGAACTTGCGCCGCTTGTGGGATGCGTCATCGGCATGGTTGTCGTCATCACGGCCATTAAAAGCGGTTTTCTTGTTCCTCCAATCGCTTGGAATTTTAGGCCGAAGAAATCGTGGCCGAAGGATTGGGCGGAGAGCAAGTTGGAATCCTCGCCCGTTCCGATGCCTTCATGGAAAGCGTGGATGCCTTTCATTGTCCTCCTTTTATTGCTGGCTGCCGTGCGTTTCCCTTTTTCTCCGCTTTCCGCGTTTTTGAAAATGGACGGCTTAGAATGGAAAAACATTTTAGGGACATCCGTGTCCATTCACTCCCGTTATTTTCTTCTACCGTCGCTCTGCCTTTTGGCGTCGGCTTTCATTTGCATGATGTTTTATCGGCTTTCTCATGAGCGTATTGGTTTCGTTTTCAATAGTTGGGCAGTTCCCTTTGTCGTCAGGACAAGTCGTTATGCGCCTTTTACGATGATGATGGCATGCATTTATCTGAACACCGGCGTTAATCAGGCGGGATTGCCGAGCATGGCGCAGGTTTTGGCCGATGCCATCGCGCGTTTGCCGGGGAGCAATATTTGGGGAGCATTTGCCACGCCTTTTCTTGGCGCGGTGGGCGCGTTTTTTTCCGGTAATCACGTTTTTAGCAACATCAATTTGTCGGCTTTTCAATTTAACTTCGGCCAAAACATTGCTGGCGCTGGGGCGTTTTTTGTCGCTTTGCAAATGTCGGGCGCGTCGGCTCACAATCTCATTGCCTCCGTTCATTTTCTTGAAGGAGCGTGCGAGGCGGTGGGCATTAACGGCTGGGAATCGCCTACGGGACGAAAAGCCGCCGTGCCGATGTTGATCTACCTCACCCTCGTCGGCGTTGTGGGCGTTGTGACAATTTCATTTTTTTTCACAAATAACTAGCATCGCCTTTGCGCAACGTTATCATGCGCGCGTGCGGGTATTATTTTCCCGCCGTATTCAAAATGGGAAAAAAAGTTCTCATCGTTCAAAGCCATCTCGACACCGCTATAGAGTGGAGAAAATCCCTTTTGACTGTCGGCATGGAAACGCGCGTGGAGACGACGGGGCTTTCCGGCATCCGCGCTTGTCATGAATGGCATCCCGATTGTCTTCTCATGGACGAAGAGCTTTTTGACATGAAGGGGAAAGATGTGGTGGACGCTTTAGGCGGCGACGAAGCTCCGTGCGCGGCGGCCATTGTTGTGTCCCACGGAGAAGAACCTGTGGGATTTGAAGCCGCTCCTTCAGTAAATGGAAACGGGAATGATCATTCTTTATCTTCCGGCGGTATTGTTCATGCCATTGAACACGCTATCGAACGGTTTGAGGCTCAACGTTCCCATGCGCCTCCGCCGGATCCCATGGATTCTCCTTTTTCCATAGCTCCGCCTGCTTTTATTAAAAACGGCGCGATTGGATATGACAGAGAAGAGCCTTTGCCCATGACGGATGATGAGCGGCGGGAACTCGAAAAACTTCGCGCGGAATTAACCCAGAGCCAAAGTCAGCTTCAAACCGCAGTGACGGAAAAACAAGAATTAGAAACCAGCCAAGACCGGCTCGCAGCCTTGCTCTCGAACGTCCCCGGCGTCATTTACAGTTGCGGTTGTCTGCCGGACCGCGTCATTCATTTTTTGAGTCCTTCCATCAAAGAGCTTGTCAATTACACGACGGAAGAGTTGGAAAAGACTTCCTTGCGTCAAATGATGCATCCTCAAGAAGCGGATAGCATTCACGCGCAGATGCAAGAACAACTCGACCACAACGGATGTTATGATTTGGAATATCGTTTCTTGCGCCGCGACGGAGCGACAGTTTGGGTTTCAGACAAAGGCAGACAAGTGTTGGACGAGCGCGGCAATGTCATTTTTTTAGAAGGCATTCTTTCTGACATCACTGAAAAACGCAGCGTTGAAGAAGAGAGAGTGAAAGCCAGCAAATTAGAATCTATCGGCCTCATGGCCGGCGGCATTGCGCATGATTTGAACAACATTTTGACAACGATTTGCGCTAACGTCCAACTCGGGTTGGTGGAGTTTGGGCGCGGAGAGCCGATCGAAAAGCGTCTCAAAGTTGCCAACGAGGCTTGCTTAAGCGCGGCTGACTTGGCGAAGCAGCTTTTGATGCTTTCCAAAGGCGATGAGCCTGCCAAAAAAGCAACAGATATAGGAAATCTTATCCGCACGGCAGTGACTTTTTCCCTTCACGGCTCTAAACTTCTGCCGAGGTTTGGGATTGAAGAAGGCCTGATGTCCGCCGAAGTGGACGCCACGCAAATCGGCCAAGTCATCAACAACCTCGTCATCAACGCCGACCAAGCCATGCCTCACGGCGGCTATTTAAGCGTCAGCGCGGTGAATCACAGACAAGAAAGTGCGGGAGAAAACGGTTTGGCTAAGGGAGAGTATGTCAGGATTTCCGTTAGGGACGAGGGCGAGGGCATCTCGCCGGAACATCTCTCCAGAATTTTTGACCCCTATTTCACCACTAAAAAACGCGGAAGCGGTTTGGGATTGACGACATCCCAGTCCATCGTGAAAAGGCACAACGGGCGCATTGCCGTCCAGTCTGAACTTGGGAAAGGGACGCAGTTTGATATTTTTCTGCCCGCGCTGCCTCCTGTGGTTGAAACGCAAGAAACACCCTTATTAGAGGAAGAGCTGCAGCCCAAAGGAGGGCAGAGGATTTTGTTGATGGATGACAGCGAGAACATTCGCATCGTTGTGGGGCATTTGCTGGAAACGATGGGCTATCAAGTGTCTTTGGCCCGCCATGGAGAAGAAGCTTTGGATATGTATCTTCAGGGCATCGCTTCCAATGAGCCTTATGATTTTGTGATGCTCGATCTCACTATCCCCGGCGGCATGGGCGGTAAAGAAGTGATCCAGCAGTTGCGCGAGATTAATCCCGATGTCGCCGCCATTGTGGTCAGCGGATATACGGACGACGAATTTATCCTGAATTGTAAGGAGAACGGTTTCAGAGCAGCCCTCACCAAGCCCTTTACATTGAAAGCTGTCAAGGAAGCTCTTGCGCAGGTGGAGGCCGAGGCAGAAATGGCTGTCGCCTAAAATCCATTGGACAGTGCGGCTTGAGAATTTTTTTTAAACTTCTACAATCACGAAACGATGAAAAAAGGCTTCACTCTTCCTGTTTTGGGCAATGGCTTTGTGCGTTACATTGATCACCTCGGCAGTGATTTAAGAATCGTTGAAGCCGCGCGCATTTCTTATAAAAGCCCCAGCAAAGGGGAAGAACAGGATCGAAAACTGTTGCACTATCTCTACCGCCACCGCCACACCAGTCCCTTTGAGCAATGCAACATCACCTTTAACATCAAGATGCCCATCTTTGTCATGCGCCAATTTGTGCGGCATCGCACCTTTCGGCTCAACGAATGGAGCGCGCGTTACTCTTCCTTAAAAGATGAATTTTACATTCCGGAAAAATGGCGAGCGCAGGACGACAAAAATAAACAGAGCAGTCGGGATGGTAATTTAGATCACAAAGTTCTCTCTAAGCAGTTGAAGCTCTTTTATGGGCAAGCGTTTGAGACGTATCAAAACCTCCTCAAAGAGGGTGTTGCGCGCGAGTTGGCGCGAACGGTGTTGCCTGTCGGTATTTTTACGGAAATTTATGTGAATTGTGATTTACATAATCTTACCCACTTTCTCACTCTAAGGGAACATCCTCACGCTCAATGGGAAATCAGAGAAATCGCCCACGCGATGCGCAAAATCGCCGAGGCGCTTTTTCCTTGGACTTTTGAAGCTTACCGCAGATACAAATTAAGCGTAAGCGATCAAGACGAGGCGCCGGCGAGATAATTTACGGTTGAAGAATCAAGCCATTATGCCAAGTTTCCCTATGCGTGTATGGGCAAGAAAGACAAAAAACCAAAGCCGCCCCAAATTCGGCCTGCATGGATCATGCGTTTATGCGCGACGTTTCTTGACTTTGGCGTATGCGTAAGCGGAGTGGCTGCCATCCATTCCAATTTGCTCAACGCCATCTCAACGCCCCTCATTTTGGCTTTCTATTATTGGGCGTGTGAATTCTTCTTCAGCAGAACTCCGGGGAAAATGATTTTGCGCATGAAAATCACGGATAAAAAAGGCGACCCGCCTACAAGATTGCGTCTTGGCATGCGCACATTTTTACGCGTGGCAATCGCTGTGGTGGCGCTTTTTTCATGGCGGCGCGTCACCTTGTTGGATTTATTAAGCGGTTGCCGCGTGATGAAAATAGACGTCGAACCCGCGGTTGAGAAAAGCGTCAAGCTTCTTCCCAAAGAACCTGTTGTGGGTTGGCGTTGATTTGTTTTAAGAAT